>DATGOS010000032.1:0-3792 GCA_035305725.1 Cyclobacteriaceae bacterium | reverse complement strand
AAAAATGACAGCCCCGCATACAAATAAAAAGGCAACACCACCGAAACCGGCACATCCTTCCCTGCACTCGCGGTAACATTAGTCCCCATCTAGCGCTCTATATATTATTAGTTGTACCCACTCCTCATTGATTTCCTTGATACTATAGCCAAAACCTTTGTCTTTCAGTTCCGGCAACAGGAAAACAGGGACTTTTTTGTGTTGGACAAACAGGGCTTTTCCTTCGGGCAAATTTTCCAAAGCTTCCAGTATTGTGATCATAGGCTGGGGCATGGCAAGCTGCCTGACATCAATCCGCACCAGTTTATCCTGATAACTGGATAAAACAGTTTCCCACTCATCGCACACAACCTCCGGCTCCCATTCCATGCCCTGGGACATCTCCGTGGGATAAACATAAGTTTCATTCAAATCAGGATGAACGGTTTTGCTATAGCTATCAAATCCCTTTTTCTTAACCAATTCTATTAAAGGGCTGGGCTCAAAAGAATTGACAATCTTCAGCACCTTGCCAGGTGCCAGTCTTTTCAGCTGTTCAAGTATTATTTTCAAGGGATCCCTGTCCGCATCCAGGACAGGACGCACATCCAGTACTTCCATTTCCTCTTCTTTTTTGTTTCTTAAAAAATCCGGCAAAACTGCCGCCCCGTAGCTTTTTTCGGGCGGCAGTTCTTCCACTTCAAACTTCAAAGGCTTTAATTGCTCAAAGAAATCCCTCACCTTACAGCCGCCAATCCTGCTGGCCATGGCAATGCTTGTCCTCCCTGCCAAAAGTCTTCTCAACAAAGGATTTCTCAGTTTTTCAAATTTCGGAGAGATACTGACGATCGTCTCCAAAGCATCGGGATGATGCTTTAGCAAGGTGGCTATCTTGGTCGCTGCATTAATTTTCATCCTGATATCCTTTAAAACCCTTTTTGTTCCGTAAATATAAGCCGGAAAATAATAAAAGATGAGTTTATCTTTTATTATTTTGCTTCTTATTGCCACCCTTAGGCAAATTGCGATACAGCGGGGTAATCCGTTATCACTACACCGCGCCTCGCCCTTCAATACTTTGTCGGTTTATTGTAATGTCCTCTATTTCTAATTTCAGCCCGTCAGATGACCAGTCCTGAAACGGCAGTATGATGATAAACAGAATTGATTCCATTGACACGCTCTTACAAATAGAAGATCCGGAAGATTGAATTTCACAGAAAATATCTTCAATTTTAGGAAATACAAACATTAAACCCTCCCATGATGAACGTCCTATTTTTCAGCTCAAAAAATTATGATCAGCAATTCTTCTCACAGACCAACGCCCACTACAATTTTAACTTGAGTTTCCTGGAAGTCCCTCTAAATAAAAATACGGCTGTTCTCGCAAAAGGGTATGAGGTGGTGTGTGTCTTTGTAAATGACGTCGTGGATAATGGGGTATTGCAGGAGTTGTCAGATCATGGCGTACGTCTTATTGCCCTACGGTCTGCCGGATACAATCACGTCGATTTACAAGCCGCCCAGGCCCTGGGAATCAAAATTGTCAGGGTACCCGCATATTCTCCCTATTCCGTGGCCGAGCATACCCTTGCACTCATCCTTACCCTGAATAGAAAAACCCATCGGGCTTTCAACCGGGTAAGGGAGGGGAACTTTGCATTGCACGGGTTGATGGGTTTTGACCTGCACAGCAAAACAGTGGGGCTCATTGGTTTGGGTAAAATTGGCTTGGTAACCGCAAAAATTCTTAAGGGTTTTGGTTGCAAGGTGCTAGGATATGACGTACAAAGAACAACGGAAATGGATGCCCTGGGAATCGAATTGACGGATCTTGAGCGCCTGTACCGGGATTCTGATATCATTTCGCTTCATTGTCCCTTGACTCCCGAGACTTACCATATTATCAATGCGGCCTCCATCGCAAAAATGAAAAAAGGCGTCATGCTGATCAATACCAGCAGAGGTGCATTGGTTGATACTAAAGCTGTCATTGAAGCTTTAAAGCAAGAACATATCGGCCATTTGGGTTTGGATGTGTATGAAGAGGAAGCTGATTTATTTTTTGAAGACCTTTCCGATATAGTAATCCAGGATGATGTCTTCATGCGTTTGCTCTCTTTCAACAATGTTTTAATCACGGGCCATCAAGCATTTTTTACCAGCAATGCGCTTCAGAGTATTGCTGAAGTTACATTACAGAATATAGCGGATTTTAAAAACAAGCTAGAGCTGACCAATGAGGTAAACTAGGCAGCTGGCGGAATGGACTTTATTGATACAGCCTTTTGGAAAAGTGGAATTCCGACCGGGAAGGTAAAGCGTAGAAACCATTAAATAGAATTTCACGATTCAATAATTCATCAACCCGATAGTCCCTTTTTTATCCGGCTGACTGTACCCATACAAGATCGTGGAGAGTTTGGGACATTGTTTTGCCAATACAAGAGATAAGGCTACTTAGAGCTGGTCTAATATTTGTGTTTCCATTGTGGATATTTTTCAATTTATATAAACATGCAGGTAATCGGAGAAATCATCAAAAGAGCCATAGATCTGGGCGAAAAGCTCAGCAGTACCAAATCTCCCTATGAAGCACAACAGGAAGTATTGGAAGATTTATTGGAAAAAGCCAAAAACACGGCATTCGGCAAATACCACGCCTTCGATCAGATATTAGATGCCGACGACATTGTCTCCGCATTCACCGCTAAGGTTCCTTACCATGATTATGATGCATTGTATTCGCGATGGTGGAAAAAACTCAGGGAAAGACATAAGGACATCACCTGGCCCGGATTAAACGAGTATTTTGCGGTCAGCTCGGGTACCACCAGTGCGAGCAAATACATCCCGGTGACCAACGATATGTTGGAAAGCATCAGGAAAACCGGCATCAAACAGATCATGAGCCTTGCCAAATACGATCTGCCTCCCCAATTTTTTGAAAAGCAAATCATGATGCTGGGCAGTTCCACGGATTTAAAAAAGGCTAATGGCTTCCTGGAAGGGGAAATCAGCGGGATCAGCGCCAGTAGGATACCCTTTTGGTTCAAAAATTACTACAAGCCGGGAATGGAAATCTCATCGATAGCCAATTGGGACGAACGGATCCAAAAGATTGCGGAGAAGGCCCGGGACTGGGATATTGGCAGCATATCCGGCATACCGTCCTGGATAGAACTGATGTTGAAAAAAGTAATCGCTTATCACAACGTCAGCAATATCCACGAGATTTGGCCGAATTTGTCTGTTTATACCCCTGGAGGTGTGGCTTTTGAGCCCCACCGTAAAAGTTTTGAAAAATTATTGGCACACCCGCTGATTTACATTGATACGTACCTGGCCTCCGAAGGGTTTCTGGCATTCCAGAGCAGGCCTGACACAGATGCCATGGAGTTGGTGCTGGACAACGGGGTGTTTTTCGAGTTTGTGCCGTTCCTGCCGGAAAACCTTGATGACAATGGATCGGTACATCCCCAGGCCAAATCCCTGACCATTGAGCAGGTGGAAGCGGGAGTGGACTACATTCTGCTGATATCCACGGTGGCCGGTGCCTGGCGGTACATGATTGGGGATACGGTGACATTTACCGATGTGGAAAAAGCCGAAATAAAAATTACGGGCCGTACCAAATTTTTCCTGAATGTAGTGGGATCCCAGTTGAGCGTTTATCAAATGGACCGGGGTATAGAAGCCTTACAGGAAAAGTTTGACCTGGCCGTACCTGAATATACGGTTGCCGCTGTGGAACAGGAGGGCGATTATATCCACCACTGGTACCTGGGTATAGAGGATGGCCATGCGGAT
>DATGOS010000031.1:0-3743 GCA_035305725.1 Cyclobacteriaceae bacterium | reverse complement strand
ATGCAACAATGGCGGAGCAACAGGGCCTTTGCGAACCTTGCGAAAAGTCTTTGCGTACTTGGCGGTAAAAAATAAACTTTAACTGATTACACGTTTTAGAAAATAAAGATATTCCTCCGCTTTATCCGCAACATTTTTTTTCAGGCGTTGCCTTTAAATTTTTTTACCACGGAGCACGCAGAGATGCACAGAGGATTTTGAGCAAACTGTCTTTGTTAAAAAATACAGTTCGACAATTCGACAGTTCCACGATTCGACAGTTCGACAACCCAACAGTTCGACGATTCGACAATGATTAGCAATGGGTAACAGGATCAGCGTCCTTGTACCTTGTACCTTACTTCGTACTTAGTACCTACCCGTAATCCTCCGGATAATCCACCTGTACCACGGAATAATTGACCACCCCGCCCAAAGCAGGGTTATGCTTTTTGATGATTATCCGGATATTGTTCAGATTGGGGTAGGCCGATAAGATGTCGCTGATCATCAGGTGGGCCAGATGTTCCAGCAGCTTCACCGGCACCTTCATATGGGACTGGGCGATCTGGTAGAGCCGCACATAATCCACCGTGGATTTCAGGTCATCCTCCATCATGCCCCGTTTGAAGTCAGTATCCACATGAATGTCCACCGTAAAGCGGCTGCCCAGTTTTTTCTCCTCCGAAAACACCCCATGGTAGGCATGGAATTCAATTCCTTCCAAAGAAACCCTGCCCATTAGTCAAACTGGTCAAAAAATGAACCCGAAGCTTTTTTATTCGGATTTTCCTCCCTTTTTTCTTCCTGAACCGCCGGCGGATCCTCGCGTTCCGGATCGGTTTCCAGCGCAACCTGCACATCCTCGGGCCGTTCTTCTTCCGGCGGTGCTTGTTCCCGTGGCGGTTCGGCGGGAATTTCAGTGACTATGGTTTGTTTCTTCTCCTTATAGGAGCGGTCCGCGGGGGACAAATAGGAACTTTGCCTGCTCAGCTCCTTTACCAGGTTGGCATGGGCCGTCACGTCAATCCGCTTGATTTCCTCTTTGGCCAAATTGATGTTTTCCAGGGTTTCCGTGGAGATGGTTTTCAGGTTTTTCAAAACAATTTCCCTTTGTGCCAAAAGCGTCTCATAACTTTCGATCAGCGCGGCCACGTCCTGCCGGAGGTCTTCCATAATCTCTTTGGCCTGGGACCTGGCGGTCTCCACAAGCTCCCTGGCCTCGTTTTTTGATTCCGCCTGTAGTTTGTCGGCGTCCATCTTGGCTTCTTTTAGGATCAGCTCCGCCGTCTTGTTGGCCTGTTCGATCATGCTGGCTCCGGTATCTTCAGCGGTTTTGAGGGTTTTGAACAGGGAATCTTCCACCTGTCGGAGTTTTGCAGATTCTTTTTCGGATTGTTCCAGTCTCATCTGAAGCATCCTTTTTTCCTCGTTCCCCTTTTCCCATTCCTGGGACAGCAGGGTTAGAAAAGAGGAGACTTCTTCTTTATCATAGCCTCTGAAGACTTTTTCAAAGGTCTTTTGCCTGATTTCAAGGGGTGTTATTTTCATCATCTAAAATGGCTATATCCCACACAGAGATGGTCCTGTCATCACTGATGGCGATTACTTTTTGGTTATACCTGCTCCACAACACCTTGTTGATGGAGGTACCATGGCCCGCATGTCTTGCCTTGTCGATCACCTTTAACAACCGGAAGGATGCAGCATCCCACAGTTTGATAGATTTGTCCATGCTGCAGCTTACCATATACTTGCCGTCTTCCCGGAAGGCGATATAATTGATGGCGTACATGTGGGCAGCAATGGTTTGCTTCTGCTCATATCCGTCCGTGTCCCACACCCTCAGTCCCGCATCCCTTCCCCCGCTCACCAGGTCCTTGCCGTCAGGGGAATAGGAAAGGGCGAAAACCGAATTGGTATGTCCCGTCAAGTTTGCCAGTGGCTTCCAGTCCTGCAAGTCGAATACCTTGACCGAGTTGTCGCTGCTGCCCACCGCAAGGTGGTTTTTGGTCCGGTTGAGTGAAAATACCCGCAGGCTTTGGTCGCTGATTTTTATATGTCTGACTACCGCGCGTGTTTCAAGATCCAGCACCACCACCACTCCGCCACCTGTGGCGACAAATAGACGGTCGCCCAACACCTGTAGGTCAAAGATGGCCCGGTCCGTGAGTTTTATTGACCAAAGCTCCTGCTGGTCGTTCAGGTCAATCACATGTACCCCCTCAAAATTATGGCCTATAAAAAGCCAGTTCCTTTCCGGGTCCACTTCCAAAGCGTAAACGGAATGCGGCAGCTTGGCGATCAGTTTGCCATCTCTGGGGTTGTCAAGGTCCCATTCCACCACCATGCCGTCTCCGGCCCCCGTATAAAAAAACCGCGGGTCAACGCCTTCTGCCAACGCGAATATGCTGTGATTGTGGCCGGTAAGGGTGTGCAGTTTATTTACTTGGGTTTTTGGTCTATATTGCATCAGCAACTTTGAAGGCAATTCATCTATGCAAACAAAAATAGAAAAAATTAGCCCTTTATCTGCCTTTGCCATCAATAATTATAACGGGCAGGTACATGGGGCCTGTAATTTTTTGAGTTTTCGGGAGAAACTGTCCTGCGCCGTGATCAGCCATCCGGAAAAACTCCGGGAATGGAAGGCGGCTCGAATCGCCATCAAATCAGCCCTGGACTGCATACAGCTTCCCTATCCGGGATTTTATAAGGATGAACACGGAAAATCGCATCCCATGGACGGGTACGGATACGTGTCCCTGACCCATAGCCACGGACTGGCCGCGGCTATTTTTCACAAGGAAATGCCCGTGGGAATAGATCTCGATTTTGTGAGGGAAAAGGTCGTGAAGCTGGGACCAAAATTCCTGCAGCCTTCAGAAATGGAGTTTCTCAACAATGATCCCCTGCTCTACACCATTGCCTGGTCCTGCAAGGAAACCATTTATAAATGCCAGGGCAGAAAAGGGATCAGCCTAAAACAAAACATTTTGTTGCAGCCGTTTGACGGGGACCAAAAGGTCGTCAAAGGAAAAATTCATAGTACAGATTACGCCGACCATCATTATTCAGTCCGGGTGGATACCGACAAGGAGATGGTACTGACGTATACGATTTGGTAAAGCCATTCATAATGCCGGGCCAGGATATTGTCCCCTCTCTGTTCGGGTTCATCGTGATTTTTTTGAAGCGTTCCAGCAGACGGTGCAAAGGCAAATGCTTCGATCCCGGGAATTGTCATCCCATTTTCACTCAGGTGCCACAATATCCAGCAACTGCCGAATCTCTTCCACCTTTTCCAGTTCTCCGATTTTTTCAAAAGCCACATAGAGGTTTCTAAGCGTCCTGCTGATGATTTCGATGTTCTTGCAGGGTTCAAAATATTCCTTCCGGGGGGCAATTTTCAGATGCTCCAAATAATTGCTGATGTCCTGTTTTGAAAAGATCAGGCCCTTGTTAAAGGCATTGATGTAAAAGGTGATGTCGCGGGATTTGTAGGTCAGTACAAAAAGGTTCGGGAGGTTCACCCCGTACACCGGCAATCCCAACTTATTGGCGACCAATAGATAGATCGAACAAAGGCTTATCGGGTTGCCTTTTTTGTTTTCGATCACCTTGCTCAACATGCTGTTGCCGGGCGAATGAAAGTTCTTTGTGTTGGCGGAAAACCGAAGATTTCCAAATAATATATTGTTGATGGTCCTTATTTTTTCATAAGGCGGCAGCTCGTTATGGAATGCCGTCCACACTTCAAAATA
>DATGOS010000030.1:0-2111 GCA_035305725.1 Cyclobacteriaceae bacterium | reverse complement strand
ATTTATCACACTGGGCAAATGGTCGGTCACCGGGATCGGGGCAGTAGTTCTAAAAGATGTTCCCGACTATGCCAAAGTGGTTGGAAACCCGGCCCGGCAAATTGGGACGGTATCGTAAATGAATGCAAAAAAATTTCTTTTCAGGGTAGATGCAGGGGGGAAAACAGGCCTGGGGCATTTCTATAGAAGCTTGCATTTGGCTCAGGAATTAAAAAAGCGGGGACATATCATCGAATTTATACACAGGCCAACCGACTTCTGGAGCCAGCAACAACGGACCGGTTTTCCACACGTAAGCTTCCGGTCAGACAATGAGCATGAAGAAACCCTGGCTTATCTTCGCAAGGGTAAATTTGACACTTTTTTTGTGGACGGGGTATTGGATTTTGAGGAAGAGCGCTTTCATGAGATCAAGAAGCTGGTGAATGTTGTATTTTATCAAAACCTTTCATCTTCCCGGTTTCTTGCTGATGTTTTTATTTTACCGTCCATTCACCAGACATCTGATTTTTTCAGTGTATTCAACGCTGGCACAAAAATTTTCCAGGGGCTTGAATATTTTACTTTTAACCAAAGTATAGCATCGCTGAAAGTAAAAAACCCAAACAATTTGACGGAGGTGAGGCAGGTGGGAATTATTTCAGGAGGAAGCGATCCGGAGAATGCTTTGCTGCGGCTGTACCAACGCATCGATCACGCCCGGTTTTTTCCCATTCAATTCACCTATTTCTGTGGGATAAATTATATGCATCCCAGCACCATTCCTGTAGATTACCCCCAAAATGTCAGGTTTAAATCCTATGATGCAAAAGATATCATCCACTGCAGCCTCTTGTTGTCGGCTTTCGGGGTCAGCACCTATGAATTCATGTATCTGGGGATGCCTATATTGAGTTTTGGACATCAGCCATCCAATTCATTTGCATCCCGGGTCCTGGCAGAGAAAACCGGCGGGATTTATCACCTTGGGGATATCAGTGAAATAAATTCCCGAACGTTAAATGGCCAGTTGAGCATGTTTATTGGGCAAAGAGGAAAAAGATTAAACTTAATGGAGAATTCAAAAGCCCTCCTTGACCTAAACGGTGTGCGCAGGGTGGCAAACATTTTAGAAAATGAATGAGGGAAAAGTATTCGTGATTGCGGAGTTGTCCGCCAATCACAACAATAATTTTGACCTGGCCGTAAAGACCATTGAATCAATGGCAAAGGCAGGAGCTGATGCGGTAAAAATCCAGACCTATACGGCGGATTCTTTAACCCTGGATGTAGACAATGAGTATTTTGGCCCCCGTAAAGAAGGGCTGTGGAAGGGACGAAGACCATATGAACTGTTTCAGGAAGGGAGCCTGCCTTATGAATGGCACGGCAAATTAAAGGCCATAGCAGAAGGCTTTGGCCTTGTTTTTTTTAGTACCCCCTTTGACAACGCAGGAGTGGATTTACTGGAATCGATTGGGGTTTCCATGTATAAAATAGCCTCCCTGGAAATCACCGACATTCCCCTGATTGAATATGTGGCAAAAAAGGGAAAGCCCATGATTATTTCCACGGGTGTGGCCGAACTGGCGGACATAGAATTGGTCGTCAATACCTGCCGTGCGGCCGGGAATAACGACATCACCCTGTTGAAATGTACCTCAGAATACCCAGCTAAAGTAGATCAGGCGAATCTCAGGACAATACCCAACCTAAAAGAAACCTTTGGTGTTGCGGTGGGGGTGTCAGACCATACCATGGGAAGTACCGTGCCTGTGGTGGCGGTGGCCTTGGGGGCTACGGCGGTCGAGAAGCATTTTATTTTGGACAGGTCCTTGGGAGGACCGGATTCGGCATTTTCCATGGAGCCCCGGGAATTTGAAGCGATGGTTAAATCCGTAAGGGAAGCAGAAGCCGCCTTAGGGGCGGTAACCTATGCTGTTTCTGAAAAAAACAAGCTCAGAAGAAGGTCCTTGTTCGTCGCTGAAGACATAAAGGCGGGGGCGCCCATTACGGAAAAAAATGTCCGCAGTGTACGTCCCGGTAACGGTATGCATCCCAAATATTATAAGGGAATATTGGGTTCTGATGCAAAAAGGGATTATAAGAAAGGGGAGCCTTTTCTTAGATAA
>DATGOS010000029.1:0-5988 GCA_035305725.1 Cyclobacteriaceae bacterium | reverse complement strand
TCTGTATATGGTCTTTTTTTAACATCAAGTAGTCGTCATAATCGGTGTTTCCCAAGTTTTGAAAGCCTAGTTTTTGATAAAAATCCTTGGTAACTTCTTTGCTGCGCATGGGCAGTTTGGGATGTATATCGGTAAGCATGGGTTGGGCGTTGGTGATCCTAATATACGGATTTTTGGAATCGGAATGGACAATCCCTCACAGAAGCCGCTATGGTTTATTTTCGCCGCGAGTTTATCGCTTGCCCACGGATACTTCGAACCAGGCATAAAAAAACCGGAGGAAAAGTCCCCCCGGTTCTATTAAAATGGCAGTCCGCCTGGACTTGTCAGGGTTTAGAAATTAAACTTAAGTCCGGCGGCCAATACCAGGCGATCAAAGCCACCCAGGATATATTTTACCTCTCCGAAGGGCACGAAATTTTGGCCTATATCAAAATTGGCGCCCGCACCAAGGTTCAGGCCGATTTCACCAGCACTTGAAGAAGCGCTTGGAATTCCCACCTGGGACATATTCACCTTCACTTTGTAGCTGGTATAATTCAGACCGCCGATTCCGTAGAACAAGATATTATCCTCCTCAACAAAGGTATAATTCAAGTTTCCGTTGATTTCGAACGCTGAGGTCTTCACCACGCCTTCCTCTTTGGGGAAGTAAAATGAGACACTCGGCGAAATGACCATACGTTCCGCAACAGGGAATTCAGCGATCGCGCCGATGCCCAGGCTGTTGATGTCGGTACCATAAATGAGCTGTGGACCCACTCTTTTTACATCTTGGGCAAACACTTGCCCCACACCCGCAATTAAAAATGCAGCAAAAACAAAAATCGCTTTTTTCATAGTTTTTATTAAATAAGTTAAGAACAATTCTCAAGAATAATCCTGAACAGGGCAAAAAGTGTTTTACCTGGTCAAAATGACTGGGCAAAGGTAGCCAATCTTCATGAAAAACAAATAGTTGGAGTGCATAAAAGTTAATTTAGTATAGAATCTTTTTTCTTGGTTGCGGGGCTGTCGGCGGCAGGGGATTTTTGCTAGTTCTGGGGCAGTAAAAAGCTGGCTACCAGGCGGGCGTTGCTCGCCGTGGCGGTTGTTTTAGATCAGCAGATTCTCCGCGTAGCTGTTGCCTATAGGGACCAGGTGAGTGCCAAGGATCAACTGATGCCTTTCGATTTTGTCGATTTTCTCTTTGTTGACGATATAGGAACGGTGTACGCGCACAAAGTTTTTGTTGAGTAAAGTCTCGGCTTCCGCGAAAGTCATCCGCGCCAGGTGTTTTTCCCTTTCCAGTTGGAACGTCAAATAATTGCCACCGGCCTCAAGGAAGAGCAGCTCATTTAAGCAGACCTTCACCTGTTCGTAGCCGGTTTTTATAAATACATAGTCATGAAGGCTTTCCCTGTTTTTCAAATGCCAAAAGTCGTTGGCCCGGGCGCATGCCTTTGTAAACCGCGCCAGGCTGAACGGCTTCAGCAGGTAGTCCACGGCATCCAGTTCGAAGCTTTTGACGGCATGTTCGGAATAGGCTGTGGTGAAGATGATCATGGGTTTGTTTTCCAGAAGTGCCGCCAGTTCCATCCCTGAAATATCCGGCATTTTGATGTCGAGGAACAATAGGTCCGGGCTGTTTTCCTGCATATAGGCAATGGCCTTAAACGCGTTGGTAAACGTGTTTTCGAGGCGGATGAAACCAATTTTGGATGCGTGGTTTTTAATCACCTCCAAGGCCATCGGCTCATCATCAATGGCAATGGATCTAAGCATTTGGGGTCAGTTGAATGGATAAATGTACAAAATATTCCAGATCGTTTTCGCGAATGACCAGATCGTGCCGTTGGGGATAAATCAGGTTCAGCCGCTTTCGAACATTTTCGAGTCCGATTCCCGGGGATGCTTTTTCGGGATCCTGCCCGCTTTTTCTATGGATGCTGTTGTTGATATCCAGATGAACGGAGCCTTCGGCACAGCGCAGGCTGATTTTTACCCATGATTTTTTCTGAAGGCTGATGCCGTGCTTAAAGGCGTTTTCAACAAAAGGAATCAGCATCATCGGTGCTATTTGTCCGTTACAGCGGTGCGCTGGCCTGTTCAATACAATGTCGATGTTTTCCTCTCCGCCCGTTCGCAATTGTTGCAGGTCCACATAATTGACCAGATACTCCTTTTCCCTTTCCAACGCAATGCTGTCCTGGTTGTTTTCATGCAGCATAAAGCGCATCATGTCGCCAAGCTTCTGAATGCCTTCGCCGGTTTTTTCGGCATTTTCCCGCAGGGCGGTGCCATAGATGGAATTGAGGGCATTGAACAGGAAATGTGGGTTGATCTGTGATCGTAGAAACTGAAGGTCCGCGGATTTTTGGTCCAGGATATTTGTCAGCGTTCCGATTTGGCCCAAGGTACGGTCATATTTTGAAAACAACCACTGGGCAAAAGGATTGAAGACAGCTACAATAAATAAGGTTGCCAATGCCCCAAAAATAGGTGGCTCCGGTTGCTTAAATACAATACTTGTAGCCAAAAATATCACAAACACCGTTACGGGCAAAACAAAGAAAAATGTCCTTGCCCTGTCGTCTTTACCAATGGCTTTCATCCGGTAAATCAGGAAATAATTGTACAGCATAAGCGCGGAGAGGACCGGGATGATGATGATATAAAAGATAAGGATAAAATGGTGGAAAACATCCTGGATCCTGAGTAGGAAAATCATCACGAAGGTGTAGAGAATAATGCACCGGGCAGTATTGTACAAGAAATAGTTGGTGGATTGCGACTGTCTGAAAAGCTGATCCAGAAATCTCACGGCCAAATTGTACCCCAGGTAGATGGCGATGACTACGGAGATAATAAAAAAGGACTTAAACGGACCGCCTACAAACCTCCCGATGATATGAAAAAAGGTAACCAGCGTCCAGGAACCTAAAACGGTCAGCAGGGAGTGGAGTGCAAATTTGCCTTTTTTCCTATCCTTTCTGTAGGCCGGGAGAATTTTTACATGCATCAAATAAAAGGCGGCATACAAACATAAAGGAATGAAGATGTAGGCAAAATACTTCGGCGTCAGGTTTTTATTTGAATCTGTGAGACTTTCGAGGCTTATCATTCCTCCCAAAGTATTGGTGAGGATAATAAAGAAAAACAGGAGGGTCATCAGCCACCGTTCTATTTGCTCAAAAGGTAAAATTTTTGCTTTCATCGCTTTGTTTTTCGTGCAAGCAATGATACGGTGCGGGTAGGCCTCTTGCAAAAAAATGTGACAGGAAGCGGGATTTATGGGACGGAATCCCCAGCGTTTTTTTCAAGCTCTTTTCGCAGGTACTTTTCAGCACGTTCTTTTGCCTGAAGCTCTAAAGATTTTATTACTTCAACAGTTGATTCGAGGCCAAAGAGTCTACTTACTGGCGTTTCTCTTGTTTGAATGACGATCTTGTGCGCGTACCCTTTCCCTAAGGATGCCCTCTCGAGTTTTTCAATAGCATCCTCCAGTGTTTCAAAAGCTCCCTGAATTTTTACAGGAACATGGTTGCCATTTACCTGTTCTTTTAGAAAGCCATCAATACCTGAGTTCCTATGAACAGGTATTGCATTTATATTGTGCAGGATGGCAAATTCTTTTTCTGTTTTTTCAAAATAACTGTCTAATCCTTTGTTTAGTAATTCAGATCCGGTTATTATCATTTCCTCGAGGCGGCGATTTGTTAAGTTTACGGCTTCTATAGATTTGTCAATACCAATAAAATTTCGTTTCAGATGCTTTGCTGAAACACAAGTAGTTCCACTGCCACAAAAAGGGTCTAAAACCAAGTCCCCTTCGTCCGTAGCTATATTAATTATTTGATTAAGTAATAGTACAGGCTTTTGCGTCGGGTAACCCGTCCTTTCTTTTGCTTTTGGATTTAAGTACGGTATTTCCCAAACATCGGATAGTGGCACTCCTTTTTTTTCTTTGCCAATTACGGCTTTACCGTTTTGATCCTTTTTGTAAATAGATTTACCATTTTCATCCCTTTCTCTCTCTTGTAAAATTTGATCGATATTAGTTGTTGCTGAGTAACTTGTGTAAATGGTGTTAAACTTAAATTCCTTGGTTTTTGAATAGAAGAAGATAACTTGGTGCGCATTCAAGAGTCCCTTTTTCGAATTCGACCATCTTTTAAATGACCAAATTACTTCACTTTGAAAATTGTCACGATCAAAGACTTTGTCAAGTACCGTTCTTATGTAATGGGAAGCAGTTTTGTCACAATGCAGAAATACACTCCCGGTATTTTTTAAAACTCTTTTACTTTGGATTAGTACACGTTCTATGAGGTCCAGATACTCCTGTAAAGAGTTAAATTTATCTTCAAATTCATACTTTTTGGAATTATCCCTGGTCTTTAAGGAATGTGTTTTCTGCGTGAAAAACGGAGGATCAAAATAGACTAAGTCAACTGATCCGTTTTCCAGTTCGGGCAGTCGCTCTATACAGTCTCCGTGTATGATTTTATTGATTTCCATTTAGTTTTTTTTCCCTTTTTTAATTTTGGATGCGGTTGCCTCTAATTTAATAGTGGTATCTGGTGTTCTCTCATTGGCAATTTCTGTCAAAATTTCCTTTAAGTCAACTCCAGAGTACTTTTGCAAAAATAACCAAGCTTCGTCTCCTCCATAATACTCTCCCTTCACACCATTATAAAGAGTTTTTAGCGTTTGTTGAATTCGTATTGCTTGATCCCTTTGTGGATAATAGAACATTATCCTTATTGGTTTATATCCCGCACCTTTAATTACTTGCACCCGTGTATGCTCTTTAGTAATATGATCACCATCAGTGGTAGCATCTCTCCATTTAACTTCAATTGCATCTCCTTCATTCAGAAAATCAATTTCAAAAGTTTTTGGACGGTGCCCTATGGAATTTTCAATTTTCGTTTTTATACCGTCTGGAAATTTATAGTTTAAACATAAGGTAGCAGCCTCTTCGAGAAAAGAGCCAGCATATTTGTATAGAAAGCGGCCGGTATTTTGGTAAATATCAATTAGTTCTCCCTCTATTGTGGTTATACCCAAAACTCTATAGATTAGGTAATGAGCGTTGTCATCAGCTTTCATAGCCTCTTTTCTTTGCTCAATTTTCAACTTCAGGTTAGAAGCATAAGCATCGGCCAGTTTGTTTATCTTGTCTTTCAGTTCCTTCATTTACAAATTGTGCAATTTTTGCCTTATCTGTCATTTTTTCCTTATCCAAGCGTTTTGAGTTATAAAGATATTCAGGAATGCCTGGTATAGACCTCCCTAACCCAGAGTAGCAAGGAGCTCGCTCATTTAAAGCAGCCACCGATGCATTCATGATCCATGTTAAACCAGATTCTGAGGCTGTAGTAAAAGTGAGTGCATCACAGACTCAGGAATTGTGAGAGACAACCCTTACCAAGTCCTGTCCTTCAGCAATTCCTGCATTTCCTCCTTGGAGAAAAGCAGCTTGCCTGGATTGTCTTCAATCCATTGGGCAAAATCCGCTTCGATTTCATCCGTCCACCGGTCATCTATCTGGCCGGGGGTGTATTTACCTTCCTTTAACCTGATTTGCCCAAATTCATCCCGGACCAGTACCAATTCTCCCGTTTTTACCACCCGTTCCGCCAGGTGGGGCGGGATAAAAACCACGCCATCCAAATAACCCAGCACCACATCCCCGGGCAGGACGGTGACCGGGCCGATCCTTATGGCCACATTGATCTCCGTGAGCATCATCTCCTGTTGGTAGGAGGGATGGTCGCCACGGATGAAGGAGGTTAATCCCGGCATTTCCTCCAGTTCCCGCAAATCCCTGACCGTACCGTTAAATACCACCCCGTTTCCGGTCTTCGATAAAATGGCCGTTCCCAAATTGTTGCCGATGATGGGGCCGTTTTCAATCTTCCCATAGGAATCCGCCACATATACATCGCCCTTCGACAACATGTCTATCGGCCAGGAAACCATGTCCCCAACCCGCCCTTCCTT
>DATGOS010000028.1:0-9234 GCA_035305725.1 Cyclobacteriaceae bacterium | reverse complement strand
TCTTTGGCTTGCTCCGCCTTGGCCCTGATTTCTTGCTTTAAGCTGTCCTCCCGCGCCTTAAATTCATCGGCCAGGCTTTCCTGGATTTTTCCCGTGGCATTGGACAGTCTTGCTTTAAGGGCATTGGTCACGTAATTTTCTATACTTTCCCCTCCCGCCAAACTGACTTTGGGGTTGGCATACCTGCCCTGGATATTTATTCCCACGGGAATAGTGGCACCTGAAACATCCTCGTTGGCTATGCCCGACAACACGTTGCTGACCGTGGAGCCCAATTTGTTCACGGGAACCTGAAGATTGACCAGGTAATTGATTGAACCGTCAAATCCCGTGCTTCCCTGGATCTGTGCCTGATAGTCCCACAGCCGCACGTCAAAAGGTTTTATCTGAAACATGCCATTATTGATCTCCCCGGATAAGTTCAGGTCCCGAAAGTTAATTGTGTTTGTTTCCTTAAGCTTCGTCAGACTCGTGATTCCCTGAAGGATCTGGCTATCCTTGTAGGCAGCTTCGAGAAGCTTGATCACGCCGTTGCCGTTCAATGAAGATAATACCGGCATCATGTCCTGTCCCAGCAAACCGGACATTTTAAACTGCGAATTAAAATCACCGTTAATATGCTGCGCCACCGGGGCAAAAGCCCGTACGGTGTTGAACGACTGGAAGGCATCCTGAATTTTCAGGGACTGCATTTCAAACGCCATATCAAACCTGGGGGCGCTGATGTCACGCGGATCATAGGACCCGTTTAATGCCATCCTTCCACCCAGGGTGTTCATGCTGGTATTGTTAAAGTTCAGTACCCCATCATTAAGCACAATCGCGCCCGTAACTTTATTAAGGGTGAGATTATCATAAATCACTTCATCCGCCTTTACAGAAAGGGCGAAGTTCACATTCCTGGGCAATTCTATCACGGACAATTCCGTGGTATCTTCCGCCTCACCCGATTCCGTTAGCCACTCGTTGATATTGAACCGGGAGGAGTACAAGTCAAGATTTCCACGCAATACCTGATCCTCCGCAAACAAAAATCCCATATAATTGGATAAGCTGCCCGTAGCCACCAAAGGGCTCTCCCCCAACCTGGAGTCAAACTCAGCCAACTTTATTTCATTTGGGGCAAAAGTCAAATTGGCCGAATTGATCCGGATCCCCTGTGGGAGGTCCGTATCCGTATAATAAAAGTCCGAGACATTCAATTGACCACTGGCCTCTATGCGGTCATACCGGCCGGCCTCTACATCCGTATAGTTTCCTTTTGTGTCCACGGTAGCTTGTATCTGTCCCTCCATGATCACATCCTCCAGGGACATGATGGCGCTTAATTTGCCCAGGTCCAGGGAGCCGTCGACGGAACCGTCCCAGTTTAGCCGCTCCAGGTCATTGATTTTTAGTTCGCCGTTAATGGATTCCCCTTCCAGGTCAAAGCCAAAGGAAGATAAATCCACCATCAGGTCGTTCATATTGCCGGTATTGTTGATCACCGACAGGTTTACGTTTAGGTTTTCAACGGGAGCGGGATACTCGCTGCTCTTTACATACCCGTTGTTGAGCACCATTACCGCGTCTATATGGGGGATCACCTTGGCCGCACTGTCATAACGGCCTTCCGCAGTGGCGTTAATGTTCAGCGAACCTCTTAATTCCATTCCTTCTATGGGAAAAATTGAAGTGATTTCCTCCAGGTTTAACTTTCCCATAAGTTGCCCGTTGATATCGTACGTGATCAGGTTTTCCAGCAGCAACCTCCCGCTAATAGGATTGTTCCCGAAGTTCAGGTTAAATTCGGAGATATTGACCCGGGTATTGTCCAGGTTGTCCGTGGGATTTTGTACCAGCATATCGATATTGACATCGCTGATGGGGGTGGGCAAATCCGGATAACGAAACATTCCCTCATCCACCGTCAAAGCCAGTTCAAAGGCCGGGAAGGAATTTTCGTTGTATATTCCTTTAAAAAACCCGTTAAAATCCATCGAGCCGGAGGTCTCCAAACCGTCAAAGGATTCTGTATAAATTCCCGGTACAAGGGATAGGATGCTCTTAAAGCTGTTGTCCTTGCCCTCGAAGGTCAGATCAAATTCCATGTCGTCGGTTGGCATGGCCAAAAAGCCGTCCACTTCAAACAAAAAATCATTGAGTGAGGCCTCCGCTTCTTCCAGCCCAAACCGCATTTCCTCCAAATTCACATTGATACGGGTATCAAGATGAAGCGCTTTGTTGCTCAAGTAGTTGATATCTTCGAAATCTACCCGCACAATGTCCACACCTGCGACCGCGTCAAGGTCATAAATATCGGAGGAAAAATCTCCGGAACCCCTCATGTTAAGGTTTCCCAGGGCCGCGAATGTACGGAGCTGCCGGTCGTCGTAGATAAAGTCGAGCCCGGCAATTTCAATCCGGTTGATACCCAATTTAAATTCGGAAGTATCGGCACTGGAAGTTTCTTCAGACTCTACGGCGATATCATAATTGGCCGTTCCGTCCTCCAAAACTTTAATATAAATGCTTCCCCCATCAAGATGTACCCCCCTCAGTTCCGGTGTATCAGCAAAAACTACCGAAAACAAATTAATATCTATCCTTAAGGCGTCGATATGGGCCAATGTGTCATTTTGAAAAGGAGGATTTCCGATCACCCCAAATTCCCTTATAGTGGCGGAGATGCTGGGGAAGCTTTTGAAAATACTCAGGCCGATATTGTCATAATCATAATAGACCTGCGCATTAACCGCGCCGGCAATTTCCCGGTCCACCCTTTCCAGAATCTGGTCTTTAAAAATGATAGGGACAGTAATCAGGGCAATGAGAAAAAAGGCAAAAATAGCCAACAGGACGAAGATTGTCTTTTTCATAGAGCGCAGGTATCATCTTAATTAAAAACTACAATACAAATATAGTCCAAAAACGAATCGTCTTTGGATAAGTTGCATTGAAAACACCATATGCCCGCCGTTGAGTTCACGGTAGGCATACACCCACGGAAAAATTTAACTATTCAGCCGCTATGCACCTGAAGATTTCCTACACCGACATAATGCCAAAATGACATTCCATGCTGCCGTTTTTCAGGAAGGAAATTTCCTTTCTCAGATGGTAAAACGCTTCCAGAAGATAGGCATTTTCAAGTTTGCCCGCATCGATGGCTTTGAACCCGATCAGTTCAATGAGCCGCTTCACCCGTGATTTGTCAGTGGCCTCGTTACCGCAGTAATAAGTCTCCTTTACCAAACCGAGTGGATCCGTATGGGGGTAATCCAATCCTAAATTGTTGAAAGCTTTAACAACCTTCCTGTGCGGCGAATTTTGTTCTATGTACATGGTGTTGCAGCCCAGTTCCGGTTTGTAGGTGCCGTTTGTGCAGTCGATTACCAATTTGTCTTCGCAACTGGGATGGCTGAGGCATTCGCATACCCTGGGCAGATATTCATTCTCACAACAAATCAGTATGATATCCGCCTGCGCCATTGCTTCACAATACCCAAACACCTTACTCTTTTGCAAGCGAAGTATTTTCCACTCTATAGGTTTAAAGTTGAATTCTTCCCGCACCCCAAATACCACATCTACCCCGCGGGCGATGAACCTGTTGCCCAAAGTTCCCGCGAGTTTGGTCCCTCCTATAATACCTAGTGTCATCTGTTTAATTTAATTCATCCTACAAATTACAACCGCGTCCTTCTGTCTTGCCCAACCGCCGGGGGTTCTTAGACCCGCATCCGGGATGCCGGATGGCCGTTTTATTTATATTAACAAGAATAAATACAGCAGAAGGTTGGGATGATTATCACTATCACTGGCCTTATCCAGGCAATCCATGAAATCTAGTCAATATCCTTAAGAAAAAAAAAGAGATTTCCAATTTTTTTACCGCATATTCATTCCTTTCGCATTTCCGCCAGGACCGGTTAGAGATCCTACGGAGTCTGTTTCGTATTGATCAACTTTGCCTGACCCAGCAATTCCTGATGAAGGGCACCGTTGCTGGCCACAATTTCACCGCCGAACAGGTAATTGCCCGCTCCGCTGAAATCTGTAACTTTGCCACCTGCTTCTTCAACGATGATTGATCCCCCTGCCACATCATAGGGGTGGAGTTTATGCTGAAAATAGCCATCCACCCTGCCAGCAGCCACGTAGCATAAATCTACCGCGGCACTGCCCAGCCTTCTAAAACCCCGCGAGTTCTCTATCAATGACTTTAACACCCCGAGATAACCGCTGATTTGATCCTGCCCGTTATAGGGAAAGCCCGTGGCTATTAAGCCGGAGGACAGCTCCTGCGTCTCGCTTACCTCAATAGGGATACCGTTACAGAACGCCCCGCCACCCTTAATAGCCGAAAAGCATTCATTTTGGTTGACCTCAAACACCACTCCCAGAACAATTTCCTCCTGCTTCTTAAGGCCTATGCTTACCGAATAAACGGGAAGCCCATGAATAAAATTGGTGGTCCCGTCCAAAGGATCAATTATCCAGTCGTAGATTTCTCCCTTCGCCTCACTGGTTCCTTCCTCTGTGATAAAACCGGCCTCAGGCAACAATTCGTGAAGCCTGTCCACAACGAACTGCTCCACTTCTCTGTCTACATAGGAAACCAGGTCGTTGACCCCTTTTCGTTCCACCTTTCCTATATCAAAGCTTTTCCGCTCCTGTTGAATAAATGCACCCGCCTCCCTGCTGATGGCAACGGTTCTCTCCAAAATTTGATTTAACTGCATATCAGTCTTTTCCTGCTATTGTAAGGACGATTTCCCCCTTGATGGGGTGGTTTTGATAATATATGATCAACTCCCTCAATGTTCCTTTTATATTTTCTTCAAATAATTTCGTCAGCTCCCTGGACACGCACCCCAATCTGTCTTCCCCAAATGCCTCACTGAACTGCTCCAGGGTCTTCATCAGCCTGTGAGGGGATTCATAAAAAACCATGGTCCTTGTTTCCTCTTTCAGGCTTTCGATCCTGGTTTTTCTGCCTTTCTTATGGGGCAGAAAACCTTCAAAGACAAAACGGTCTGCGGGAAGGCCGGAATTTACCAGCGCCGGAACAAAGGCGGTGGCCCCCGGCAGACAACTTATCTGTAAGCCGGCATGGTGTACCGCCCTCACCAGCAAAAATCCGGGATCGGAAATACCGGGAGTACCCGCATCACTTACCAAAGCCATTTGTTCTCCCTTCGCCATCCTGTCCACCAAACGCTCCAGACTGCGGTGTTCGTTGAAGATGTGGTAACTTTGCAGGCTATTCTGGATTTGCAGGTGTTTCAGCAATTTGCCGGTAGTGCGGGTATCTTCCGCCAGCACCAGATCCACTTGCTGTAGCACCTCGATGGCCCTGAGGGTGATGTCCTTCAGATTTCCTATGGGCGTAGGCACCACATATAGCGCAATGTGGGTCTGTGCCGCGTCATCAGAGCTCATCAATAGCCTTGGCCAGGGTTTTGTCCTTTTGGGTAACGATATTTCCCTTGTCGTGCGTACAAAGTTCGATGAAAACTTTGTTGTAAACATTGCTCCAATTGGGATGGTGCCCCTGGGCTTCGGCCAGAAAAGCCACCCTGGTCATAAAGGCAAAAGCTTCCGGAAAATCCCGGAACTCGAAAGTCTTTTTCAACTTGTTGTCTTCTTCTATCCACATGGGAGTAACCTTTATAGTGAAATGATGCCTTCTATTTTTGATGCACGGACATATATTTCCACAATTGAATCGCTGCTCGGCATCATGGCTTTGATCGTGGCACTCACGTAATTTCCCTTTTTTGATTTCTTCAGGGTCATCTCATTGTTGGGTAGCAGACCCGCCACTTCCTGCTCCTTACCGATCGGAACGATGAATTTAAACATATATAAAGTAGGAAAAACCGTATCCGCTTCCAGTTGCTCCCTAAATGATGCTATATCCAGTTTCTTGCTCGCCATATTCAAATTTAAGGTATTAAAGTGACAGATAAAAAACTGGTCCGAAACAAATGGTTCCGAACAAAAAATCCCATTCTCTTTCGGGAATGGGATGAGGTGCCTTGCATCCGATTATTGTTAAAAGAACCTATAGCGGTAATCCTTCACTTCGGCAAATTCTTCCATGGCCATCATAAGCATGTAAGAGGTCCTTTGAGTAGCGTTTTGCACGATCTGGTTACGGTATCGCGAATAATCACCGATTTCCGGCGCCGGAGTTAGATTGTTCAGCCTGGCTACCACCACCCCTATGTCTTCCTTAATAGGAGGCGTGACCGTACCCGAGGCTGTCAATCCAAATATGGTTCCTATAGCCCTTGGGGCAAACCCGACACCCGGGATTACAGTCGCATCCAGTCTTAGGTCTGCGGTAGAACCCATTGATGCCACGTCGCCGAAAACATCCTTCATCTGGGACAGGCTATCCAGCCCTTCCAGCTTTTCTGCAATATAGGCGGCTTTCTTTTCATTTCGCACCTGGGCCAGCACCTGTTCCCTGACTTGACTTAGTTCTGCGGGACCTTCTTCGGTTTTTTCCGTCAACAGTGCCACCACATAGGCGTCGTCCAGCTCAAATATAGGGGAGACATCACCCACAGAAGCGTCTGTAAAAGCCCAACGGACCACCTCTCTCGCCCCCGTCAGGTTGTTAAGGCTTCTGGCATTGGTCCCCACATCATTGGCCGTGAGTATCCGGTAATTCTCCTTTTCAGCGTTCTCCCTGAATTCTTTTGCATTGGACGAATTGGAAACAAAAAAGTCCGCGTTCCGGTAAATTTCATTCCTGGTGACCTCGCCGGGCAACAGTTCCAGTTCTATGGTAGCAAGCTTGTAGGTCAGGGTCTCCGGAAGTTCGGTCACATTGATGATATGATAACCATATTCGGTCTCCACGAGTCTGTTGATCAGTCCGGTGGATCTCGCGGAAAAGGTAGCCTCCGCAAACTCCTCTATAAAATCTTCTCTGGCAAACCATCCCAGGTCACCGCCGCGTTGGGCGGTACCGTCCTGGCCATATTGCTGTGCGGCAACGGCAAAATTGCCGGTTTCCTGCACTTCTTCGAGTACCTCCATGGCCTGCTTCCTAACTTCTTCCTTGGCCTCGTCCTCCATACCCTGGGTACTGAGGAGAATGTGACTTGCTCTCATCCTTGGCGTACCCTCGTATCGGTCACTAATTTTAAAGGTAATATAAGATGATCGGTCGGTTAAATAAGGCCCGTATACGGCTCCGGATTCAGGTTCTTCAACATTGGAAGCAAGCAGGGGGGGAAGGGGTTCACCAGGCAAAACGGTGCTAAAACCCTGACCCACTTCTGTGTTTCGCGAAGCAAAAACAGAGTCGGTTGCCGTGTCTTTCAGTTCCTCGGTCAGCCTTTTTATTTCACCAAGGGTTGCTGCGGAATCCTCAGCACTCGGGGAAAGGCTAAACTCGATATAGGCGATATCACTGGTATTGGAAACCCTATACCTTACACGGTTTTTCTTCAGGTGATCCTCAAGTTCCCTTTCTGAAACGGTGATTAAGGAATCCGCCACCGCATAATACGGGATATATAAATGTTCGACATCCGCCACAGTGTTGGCCATTTTATGCTCCAGCTCACCTTCGGCGGTGGTGGCATTTACAGAGGCGGCTAGCAGGTTGTCATATTTTAGCCTTAACCTGGCATCCGCAAATAATTTTTCCTGCTGTGCCCAGAAGGCCTGCTGTTGCGGATCTGCTCCCTGCAGGGACTGCAAAAACGTGATCAGTTGCTGTCTGTCAAACTCTCCGGTCTCTGGATTGGTCAGTTGCTGACGAAGTTCAGGGAGGATGTTTTTCCCCTGCACCATGTCTACCAGTTCCTCGTCACTGATGGTCAAGCCCAGTTCCTCATATTGTTTAGAAAATGTCCGCTCTACAATAAGCGCTTGCCAGGCCTGCTCCCGGATACTGCTCAGTTCATTTTCAGACGGGGTTCTGCCTGTATTTTGCTGGAATGAAAATTTCGCCTGTTCGATCCGCTGCATATACTCCTCGTAAGACACTTCCTCCCCGGCGATTTCCCCTACGGTGGTTCTGCTGTTCCCCAGCAGGGTGGAATTGGGACCCAATAAATCTCCCCCCACGACAAAAAATATTAATCCCACGGCAATCACACCGATTGCGAGGCCCGTCCGCTGCCTGATTTTCTTAATTAAAGCCATTATTTAGTTTTTGAAGTGTCGCAAAATAATTACATCCAGCGTTAATTTCAAAATGTTTCGCTGTCTTAAATTGCTATTCCGGTATTGTTGGGAAACTGACCGTAAGCTTTACCGTATCAATACGGTTTTCCTGCTTGCTTTCTACTGTAAAGGTATAAGGTCCGAATACCATCGATTGCCCCTCTCTAGGGATACTTTCGGTGAGGGAAAGAATCAAACCCCCAAGGGTCTCATAATCGCCCTGGGGTAAGTTCCAGTCATATTTTTCGTTTAAATATTCAACCTCGAGTCTTGCGCTGAACAGAAACTCCTGCTCAGATATTTGCTCCTCCACCAGATCATCGTTATCATATTCGTCCTCTATCTCCCCGAAAATCTGTTCGATGACATCCTCCATGCTCACGATACCGCCCGTACCGCCAAATTCGTCGACCACCAAAGCTAAGCTTTTTCTTTCAGAAATGAACTGTACGAGCAGCTCATTTGCCAGCGCGGACTCGGGGACGATGATGATGGGGGTAAGAATCTCCTGTATGGTGCGCGGCTTTTTAAACAACTCCAGATGATGGCAATAACCGACCACATCATCAATGTTGTCCCGGTAGATGACAATTTTTGAATGACCGCTCTCGGTGAAAACGTTCTTAAGGTCCTCAATGGAATCGGAAAGCTCCACCGCAACAATGTCTGTTCTGGGTACCATGCAGTCCCTTATCCTAATGCTTCTGAATTCTACGGCATTGTCGAATATCTCGGTATTGATGTCTGATTCTGTAACATCCCCTTCCGCCTGCAGGCTGTTTTGGATAAAGCGGTTCAAATCCGTAATCCTAAAAACCGGCTTATCTTCCGGATATTCAAGCTTCAATATTTTGGTGACAAAAATATTTGCCAATCCTCCTATCAGCCATACCACCGGATACATGAGGTAATAAACCAGAGCAAAGGGCAGCGTCATCAATGTCAGCAACAGGTTGGGCTTTCGCATGAACAGGCTCTGGGGTACATATATGGCCAGGACCAGCACCAATGCCGTAGCCAACAACACCTGGAGGAAAACGACGGCCACGGGACCGCTGATTT
>DATGOS010000027.1:0-2403 GCA_035305725.1 Cyclobacteriaceae bacterium | reverse complement strand
GCCATTATGGGGATGTTCTCGGCGGTCATGGGAGGAGTGATCCGGGATACCCTGACGAACGAAATCCCCATTCTGTTCCGAAAAGAAATCTATGCCTCAGCCTGTCTGGCCGGAGCCATTGTTTATTTGGTCCTGAATCATGTTGGCCTGGACAGGGACATCAATTTGCTTGTGTCCCTGAGTATTATCATCACCATCCGTCTGCTTGCGGTGAAATACAACCTGAACCTGCCTAAGTTGGGTTAGTTGCGGCAGTAACCTTCATCAGGTAAAGGCAGTCTAAAGAGCAGGCGTACCTTTTGGGTTAGTAGCCCTTTTTTGTTAATTTCAAACTCATGTATTTAATCAGGGACGGGAGAAAAGAGGACTTAGAGAGTGTCTTTGGCCTGATCAGGGAACTGGCCGAATTCGAAAGGGCGCCAGAGCAGGTGACCAACACCGTGGAAAATATGAAAAAAGACGGATTCGGCCCAAATCCTGCTTATCATTTTTACGTAGTCATTAAAAAAACTACAGGGGATATTGTCGGAACCGCGATTTATTACTACCGCTACAGTACCTGGAAAGGGAAAAGGCTTTATCTGGAGGACTACATCATCACGGAAACGGAAAGAGGAAAAGGAGCAGGGAAACTACTTTTTGAAAGGGTAATGCTAAAAGCGGCGGAAGAAAACTGTACCGGCATGATGTGGCAGGTGTTGGACTGGAATGATCCGGCCATTAACTTCTATAAAAAGTACGATGCGGAAATCGAAAGCGGCTGGTACAACTGCCACCTTCAGATGCGGCAGATAAAATCCCTGCTCAAAAAAAACACGATCGGGAAATCCTAAAGATCTATCTGTTCCAACAGGGATCCAAAGTAGACAATCTGATCGCCAAACCGGTCTTTCAGTTTTTTGTGGATGTTGCCCGCAAAGTTCGCCTGATAATTCCTTACGTTTTCCAGGCTTTTGGCAAAGTACTGGGTGGAGTAGTTAATCCCTCCTTCCTCAACCTCAAGCAGTAGTTTGAAAAACTTGTTGTCCTCAAACAATCCCGTGGCCATGACTTCCGGAATATGCACCTCCTTCATCCATTTTACAAAGTCTTTTTCTTTTTCCGTGGCAATATGGACAGTCAGGTTGTAAAGAATCATAATAAAATGTCAACATTAAACTCAGGCAAAGGTAGGTGCAAATAAATGACTGGCAAAATTATTCCCGGGCCTTCGACAAATCTCAACTGTGACTAAGGCCATAAAAGATTCCGGGACCCGCTTGTATGGCAGGAAAAATGATAGCTTGCTTTCGTACATTTGCCTACATTTATGAAAGTAATCTGCTTCTTTGTATTGTTTTTTCTTGCCCAACCGGTTTTATCCCAGGAAGATACTTTAAAAGGACCTGACATTGTTGACAGGCTTTTTAACACGGCCGACAAGGTGGTGGATATGTTTAGTGGGAAAAGCTGGATTTTTGTACCCGCCCTGACCTATGCTCCCGAGACAAGCCTGGGTTTCGGGATAGGGGCCTTAAAGTACTTTCGCACCCGGGAGGACGGCAATCTTCGGCCTTCCACCATGCCTATTTCTTTGCTGTATACCCTAAATCGGCAAGTGATGTTTTCGACAGAGCTAGACCTTTGGTGGAACGGGAACAAGGATCATTTATTTGCCGAGTTGGAGTTGCAGGATTATCCGTTCAGGTTCTATGGAATCGGAAATGAGATAGCCTTACCCGAGGGAGAAAGCTACTCCAGCAGGATGGCCCAACTGAAGGTGAATTTTCAAAAACGGATAGCCCCCGGAATTTTTCTTGGCCCGCAATATGTATTTAGGCTGGATGAGGTCTTTGATAAGGAAGTGGGGGGCTTGCTGGATACGGGCGCGGTGCCCGGGAGCAATGGACAGCGAAGTTCTGGCTTAGGCATACTGCTGCAATACGATACCAGAGACAACATATTTCAACCGGGCAAAGGATCCTACCATCAATTAAGTTATCTGGGTTTTTCCAGGTTTTTTGGCAGTGACTACGAATTTGGCCAATATCGGCTGGACCTGAGAAAATACCTGAATATATTCCGCTCCCATGTGGTTGCGGGGCAATTATGGTATAGCTATACCGGCGGCCATGCACCTTTCCAACAGTTGGCCATGATGGGGGGAAGTGATATCATGCGCGGGTATTTTGAAGGTAAGTACAGGGACCATATGGCCATGGTTTACCAAATGGAATACAGGCTGCCGGTGTACCGGACACTGGGCCTGGTGTTTTTTGGAAGTACGGGAACGGTGGCGGAAAAATTTTCCTCCTTACCCTCGGGCCGGCTCAGATACGGGGGTGGGCTGGGGTTCCGGTATAGACTGATGGACGACGGATTAAATTTTCGTTTGGATATCGCTTTTGGGGATCAGACCTCCTT
>DATGOS010000026.1:0-3839 GCA_035305725.1 Cyclobacteriaceae bacterium | reverse complement strand
CCATTATTGAAGTTTAAGTAAAACATTGGAGATGTTTAGCGTCGTCTCCTTTTCATGACTATGGTAATTTCCAAAATTTGTGAACCTGCATATTTCAAGCCATTCTGGTGACAAATTGAGGATCAGTTACCATTAATTGGGCTTTCCTGTAGGAATTTATGCAAAAAAAACTAGTTTTTCTATTTTTGATTGATTTTCTATCTAATGCCGAAAAACGTATACTGGTAGTCAATAAAACACGCTGAACTTTTTTGAAATGGCTGACAAATGAAAAAGAACTTTTTACTGCTGCTGATTTCCCTTTCGGGGTTTTTCTTCTCGCAGGAATATTCGCCGGATATTTTGGGAAACGGTTTTGACCAGAAAACACTGAATTTTCCCAACGATTACGAAGGAAAGGTTACCGCAACAGTCATTCGCAAAAAAGCGGAAAGTCCAACCAATAAAGCAGTATTGTATATTCACGGGTTTAACGATTATTTTTTTCAGGCGGAAATGGCTGAAAAATTCAATGAAAAAGGGTTTGACTTTTATGCTTTGGATTTAAGAAAATATGGACGTTCGTATTTGCCGCATCAAACTTTTAATAATGTCAGAAATCTGGACGAATACAATGCCGAAATCGATGAAGCTTTAAAAATCATTACTGCCGAAAATCATAACAAAATTCTGCTGGCAGGACATTCAACCGGCGGGTTGATTACGACACGATATCTGAAATATCACACTGAAAATCAGAACATTGCCGGACTTTGGGTTAACAGTCCGTTTTATGATTTCAATATGGGGTTTCTGGCGCAAAAAATTGTGATTCCCATCATCAGTGGTTTGGGAAAACATCATCCAGACACGAAAATTGGCGGTGGATTTTCCACTTTCTACGGTGAAAGCCTGCATAAAAATTTTAAGGGCGAATGGAATTATGATTTAAAACTGAAACCCAATGCCAACGGGAAAGTAAATTTTGGCTTTATCCGTGCTATTCACCGCGCACAGAAAGACATCCGCAACTCAGAACTCAAGGTTCCGGTATTGGTGATGCATTCTGAAAAATCGGGCTATCCAAAAGTCTGGAATGAGGAAGTGACTTCCACCGATATCATCCTGAACGTGAACGATATTCATAAAAATGCTGAAAATTTAAAGGGAAATGTGACGATAATTCCCGTAAAAGGCGGCATTCACGATTTGCTGCTTTCCAAAAAACCGGTGCGCGAAAAAGTGTATGACGAACTTTTCAGTTGGCTACAGAAGATTAATTTTTAATAGTTTATTTTTAATGTTTAGTTAGTGAATAATGCTTCATTTTTGGGGCATTATTTTTTATTTTTGTAAAAATTGAACCCTGATGACTTTTCCCGAAATCCTTGCCACCTACATTACCATCGACGACGATATCCGCAGTTTTCTGAATACCCAAACCGAGCAAATTTCTGTGAAAAAGGGAACCGGTATCAGCGATCAAAACACTTTAAACCGCAATGTGTATTTTGTAGAAAAAGGGCTTCTGCGCTCGTTTTATTTTGAAAAAGGAAAAGATATCACCACCAATTTTTACCCTGAAAACAGCATTCTCGCTAATAAAGACACCATCTTTGAGAAAATTCCGGCGCGACATTCCATTGAAGCTATAGAAGACAGTGAAATTGTCTTTTTCCGTTACTCTAAAATGGAAGAATTGTGCGAAACTTCGCTTACCATCGCCAATTTCAGCCGCCGTGTTTTGGGACTTCTGATGACGAATATGGAAAGGCGCATCAATTCATTCCAATATATGACAGCAAAGGAAAAATATATTCAGCTTTTAGAAGATAATTCTGATATACTTTTGCGAGCGCCGCTTGGGATGATAGCTTCTTATCTTGGTATTTCTCAGGAAACTTTGAGTAGGATTAGAAGTGAGGTTTAGAAAAGTTATAGAAGTAAAAATAGAGATGCTACTTGAGTGGAGGCGCGAAAATAATTCAGCATTTTGTAAAGATTTTACTCTTCAAGTGAGATAAAAGAATAACCAGGCACAAAAAAAAAGACTTTTTTCAAAATCTATTTAAAATATCTGTTGACAATGAAACTGAAAGGTTCAAAAAGCTTACAGGGCTTCCTTTCAACAGGAGTTTCATTGTTGGTTTTGCAAGTTCATGGAAACACTAATTATTGGTCACCGATAATTTCACTTCGATATTGTTTCTGGTTGCATTAGAATAAGGGTAAATTTGATGCGCTTTTTCTGTAAGTTCTTGCGCTTCTTCCAGGGAAACACCTGGGATATTTACATCGAGTTCCACTGCAAGCCCGAATCCGCCATTTTCAATTTGGCCTATGCTTAGTTTGGCTGTTACGGTGGTTTCATCGGTTTCGGTCTTTGATAGCATAATGACTCTGTTCAGGGCACTGTCAAAACATGCGGAATAACCTGCCGCAAAAAGCATTTCCGGGTTTGCGAAATCATTGGATATTCCGGACTATACTGACCCCTGTTCCGGGCATATTGCCCCCTCTAAAAATGGGTTTGGTTCTATAATTTGTCAGACACCAATCCGTTTTCCTTGGCAAACCCCGCCCTGGTTTTACCGCTACCCTTCCAGGACCGGTACAGGCCGTACATCTCTTGTTCGGTATTTGTTCTCATACCACAAAATTAAGCTGCACGGGCCATATCTAAAATATGGGGTTTATCGGACGGAACGAAAATCTCGTTGCCCACCTTCCTGGCTTCTCTTTTTGACTTGGTGTAGATGCTGAAGTCGTCAGCATAACGGACGTATTTCAGGTTTCGCCTGTCCAGTTCCTTGTCCAGCACATCCAGAAGGATTTTGCTAAGTAAGGGGCTTATCGGAGATCCCTGAGGAACGCCTTTTCTACGCCTGTGCAGTTTTCCGTTGATCTGGATGGGCGCACGGAGCCATTTTCGGAGAAGTCGGAGGGTGGTCGGGCATTTTACCCGTTGATAGATGAGTTGAAGTAGGGTCGAATGGTCGACTTCGTCAAAGAATCCTTTCAGGTCGATGTCCACTATGTCCTGATAGCCATCGTTGATGTTTTTCAGGGCTTGTGTTACCGCCTTGTGGATGTTCTTCTCTGGACGGAAGCCGTAGCTGTGTTCCTCGAACGTGAGTTCATACTTGGTCATCAGCACCTGGCTTACCGCCTGCTTGAGCCACCGGTCCACTACTGTGGGAACCCCAAGTAATCTGGTCTTTCCGTTGCTCTTGGGTATGCTCCCCACAGCCTGGCCCGAAGCTCCCGCTTCGTCCTCCCTCTGATAGGTTGCGGTACATACGTATGGTTCAGGATGGAGGTGGCGATCCTGACCCTGTTGCTTTCCAGATAGGAAAACAGTCCGGTGACCTTCATGCCGTCCACCCCTGCCGAACCCTTATTCCGAACCACCTGTCGGTAGGCCTTGTAGAGGTTCTTACGGTTGAGTACTTTTTCTATCATAGTTAATAGGTTAACCTCACCTGCATCCCGGCCCCTCGCTAAAATGATCCAATGGGATCGTTTCTTTACGCTCGGTCCTGCTTAAGATGAGGCTGCACCAATATGGCGCTCCTTATCGAATTTGGACGTAATCCAATGTTCAGTCCTTCGCTGCCCAGTGAGACCTCTGTAGATCTTACAGCTCGTTTCCGGCAGCTACTACGACCTCGGCTGACTTCTCTTAGGTGTCCCCAACACCAAGAGACCTCCCTCGGTAAGGTGAATATCCTTATGTCTATCCCTGCCCTATCTACCATTTCGGTGCTTCCAACCTTTCGGGAGGTTCGCCCATAGGCTGTACCCCTTTGGGCGGCACGGTCTGTACCAGGCTCCCCGCCTGGTCATAGTAGTACAGCGTA
>DATGOS010000025.1:0-5853 GCA_035305725.1 Cyclobacteriaceae bacterium | reverse complement strand
CCAGGACCACGGATGATTATGAAGCCATGCGGGACGCAGGAATTGTAGCCATCATTGAACCGGCGTTTTGGCTGGGCCAGCCGAGGACCAAGGTAGGCAGTTTTCAGGATTATTTCAGCAGCCTGGTGGGATGGGAGCGGTTTAGGGCCAAGCAGTTTGGAATTTACCATTACTGCACCATGGGATTAAATTCCAAAGAGGCCAACAATGAACCCCTGGCCGAACAAGTCATGGAGCTGCTCCCACTGTATGTGGGTAAGGAAGGTGTAGTGGCTGTTGGAGAGATAGGGTATGATGACCAAACTCCTGCCGAGGATAAATTCTACCGCCTTCAGTTGGAATTGGCGAAGGAAGTAAACCTTCCAGTAATGATCCACACCCCCCACCGGGACAAGAAGAAGGGGACGATCCGGAGCATGGATGTAAGTGAAGAACATGGCCTGGCTCCCGAAATGGTGATCGTAGACCATAACAATGAAGAGACCGTCCGGGAGGTTTTGGACCGGGGCTATTGGGCGGCGTTTACCATTTATCCCCATACCAAAATGGGGAGTGAAAGGATGGTAGAGATCGTGCGGCAGTATGGCGCGGAACGGATCATTATCGACAGTGCGGCGGACTGGGGGATCAGTGATCCCCTGGCGGTGCCAAAAACTGCAAGATTGATGGCGGAAAAGGGAATTCCCGAAGAACACATAAGGTTAACCTGCTACCAAAACGCCCTAGCCGCCTATTCGCAAAGCGGCCAGATGGACGAAAAAGACTGGCTCAATCCGGAACCCATTGATCAAAGCCAGAAGTATGGCGGTAATACCATTTTGCGGGGTGGGCAAACCGCGCAGGGACAAGGATCAAGTGATATTGTCGAAAATTGAAGCACCATAGTAAATGAAGCCATGGACTCCCTACCTTCGCCTGGCTCGGCCCGCAAACATTATCACCGCGGTCGCCGACATTCTTGCGGGATTTGCGGTGTCCGGGGCCGCTCTTTTGTTCCTTTCCCAGGGTAGCGGTTCGGAAATGCTGCTGAAAGCATTACTTTGGCTATGTCTCTCCACCATTGGGCTATACGGCGGCGGAGTGGTACTGAATGACGTTTTCGATGCGGACCTGGACCGTGTGGAACGTCCGGAAAGACCCATACCCAGCGGAGCCGTGTCGGTAAACCGCGCGGCTATGTTCGGTTTTATCCTGTTGTTGGTGGGAATATTGGCCGCCTGGCAGGTTTCCAGGACAAGTGGCGAGATAGCATTGGGCATCGCGTTTTTGTCGGTGCTGTATGACGCCTGGGGTAAACACCAACTGGTATTTGGACCCCTGAACATGGGGCTTTGCAGAGCCGGGAATTTGTTGCTGGGTGTAAGTGCAATTCCTGGAATGGTATGGGAAGTATGGTACACTGGCTTTATCCCATTGGTATATATAGCGGCCATTACCATGATTAGTAGGGGCGAGGTCCATGGCAAAAACAAGGCGGCGCTGCAGGCTGGCCTTGGCATGTATGCCGTAATAATATTGGTGATCCTCGGATTGTCCTTTACCACCCCCATCGCCTGGTTTCAGGTTTTGCCTTTTTTACTCCTGTTGGTTTATCTGATATTCCCGCCTTTGTTAAAGGCCCTGAAGACCCAGCAGCCGCAATTAATAGGCAAAGCAGTCAAGGCCGGAGTTATTTCCCTGATAGTACTTAATTCTGCGCTTGCTTCGGCTTATGCCGGTTGGCTGTCGGGAATTTTGATATTGATACTCTTGCCTTTGTCTTTATGGATGGGCAAGAAATTTGCCGTCACCTAATAAAAAGAAAATAATCTGTACAGGAACTCTAACGGTAATTTGGAGTTAATTAGGTAAGGGCTTAAACCGCAAGAATACAATATGGATAGAATGATTGAACAAACCTTTACCGTTCCTTTTCAGTACAAGGTTTGTTTTACAAAAAATGTTTTCCAAAAGGATAACCGTTTATTGGCACAACTTTTAACCACCGACAAGAAGTCCAAGGTATTGTTTGTCATGGATGAGGGACTGGTAGCCGCCCATCCCTCTCTGCCAGATCAGGTCAAAGGATATGCAGAAGCGTATAAGGAGGATTTTACCTTATGCGCGGCGCCAATGATTGTTCCCGGGGGAGAGCAGGTAAAAAATGACCTACGGTATTTCAGGTCTATCGTAGAGGCCACCAACAAATATGGAATCGACCGGCATTCATTTATCCTGGCCGTCGGCGGCGGAGCCGTGATCGACATGGTGGGATTTTCCGCCGCCATCGCCCACCGCGGAATCAGGCTGATCAGGATTCCCACGACCGTACTGGCACAAAACGACGCGGGTATTGGGGTCAAAAACGGCATCAACATGGAGGGGAAAAAGAATTTTTTAGGAACTTTTGCCCCGCCTTATGCGGTGATCAATGATGCGACATTTTTAACAACGCTCACGGACAGAGACTGGCGCTCCGGTATCTCGGAGGCCGTTAAGGTAGCCCTCATTAAGGATGCTCAGTATTTTCAGTGGATTGAAACCCATGTTGAAGCCTTAAATGCCAGGGATATGGCGGCTATGGGAGATCTTATTTTTAGCTGTGCCCAATACCATCTGGACCACATTGCCGGTAAAGATCCCTTTGAAACCGGTTCTTCCCGCCCCTTAGATTTTGGACATTGGGCCGCCCACAAACTTGAGCATTTGACCGGCTTCAGTATACGTCACGGTGAGGCAGTGGCCATCGGTATCGCCCTGGATGCTACGTATTCCCACCTCAAGGGCTGGCTCTCCCTGGCGGAGCTCAGACGGATTATCCGCCTGATCAAGGCCTTGCGGTTTGAGGTATATGTGCCTGAACTGTCAGGTGAGGCACTGTTGGAAGGGCTGGAGGAATTTCGTGAGCATCTTGGTGGGAAGTTGACCATCATGCTGTTGGAATGTATCGGCCAGGGCCGGGAAGTAAACGAGATGGACAAAGACCTGGTACTGGACGCGGTGCAGCGGCTGAAGTCTTACCGGGATGAAATAATTGAAGTTTAATGGACGTCCAGGGATTTCAGTTAACCTACTGCACCAACATTCATCCCGGAGAAACCTGGGAGGGGACTTTCAACAATTTGAAGCTGCATGTTCCCCAGATCAGGCAAAAACTCGCGGGCGATGCGGCGTTTGGCATCGGGCTACGACTTTCAAACGAGGCCAGTCTCGAGCTGCACCAGGCCGAAAAGCTACGGGAATTTAAAGACTGGCTGGAGAAGCATGGATGTTATGTCTTCACCTTAAACGGATTTCCCTATGGTGGTTTTCACCGTACAGTGGTAAAAGACCAGGTGCATTTTCCTGACTGGAGCAGCGCGGAACGCAAAGAATATACGGCCAGGCTTTTCGATATTTTGGAGATACTCTTGCCCCGGGAACTGGACGGAGGTATTTCCACCTCCCCCTTGTCTTATAAATTTTGGCATGACGGTGATCAGGAAATTGAGGAAGTCAAAAGACAATCAACCCTTCACCTGGTGGAGATTGCGGCTAAACTATACAGGATCAGGCAGCAAGCCGGCAAACTTCTGCATCTGGATATAGAACCGGAACCGGATGGGCTTCTGGAAAATACGCAGGATGTGCTGGATTTTTATCGCGACTGGCTTGTTCCTCTCGGACAAGAAATCCTAAGCAGAGATTTAAACTTAAATGCCGTGGAGGCTGAGGCGGCATTGAAGGAACATATCCGAATTTGCTATGATGTCTGCCATTTTGCCGTCGTGTACGAACATCCCCATGAGGTTTTTGCGGCATTTGGGAAGGAAGGCATTAAGGTGGGCAAAGTGCAGCTTAGTGCGGCGTTGAAAGTTAAAATTCCGGAGCCATCGGCAAGGGCAGACTTAAAGACTTTGCTGCTTCCTTTTGCGGAGTCCACTTACCTGCACCAGGTGGTTGGGTGGCACGGAAACGGTCGGCTTTCAAGCTATAGGGACCTTCCCATGGCACTCAACCAATTGTCTCAGGCCCCGGATCTGGAATGGCGGATTCATTTTCATGTGCCTGTATTTTTGGAAAATTACGGTAAGCTGTCCTCTACCCAGGCGGATATTTTACAGGTCCTGGAAATCTTGCGGGCCGAAAGGATAAGCAACCATCTGGAGGTGGAAACCTACACTTGGGAGGTATTGCCTGAAGAAATCAATTTAAACCTCACCCAATCCATAACCAGGGAGCTGCAATGGGTGATTGAACATATGAAACGATGAAAAAGACGGTGGTGTTAGATGTGGTGGCTTTGTCCCAACGGGTAATCGGGGAGCATACGCCATTTTTAACTTCCTGGATTGCCAAACGAAACAAGGCTTCGATTAAACCAGTACTTCCGGCGGTGACCTGTGCCAGCCAGTCTGTCTACCTGACCGGGAAATGGCCTGCTGAAAATGGAATTGTGGCCAACGGCTGGTATTTTAGGGACACCTGTGAAATCCGGAATTGGCATCAGTCCAACCATCTGGTGCAGGCGTCCAAAGTGTGGGATGAAGCCAAAAAAAGGAACCCCTCCTTTACCTGCGCCAATATGTTTTGGTGGTACAATATGTATTCTACCGTGGACTATTCTGTAACTCCCCGGCCTTTGTACCCCTCAGACGGCAGGAAGCTTCCCGACATCCATAGCCATCCTATGGATTTGCGCCACCGCTTACAGAAGGAACTGGGACAGTTTCCTCTTTTTTCATTTTGGGGGCCCAACGCCAATATTACCTCCACGCGCTGGATTGCGGAGGCCTGCAAGAAGGTGGACCAATGGAATGACCCAACCCTCACCCTGATCTATCTGCCCCATCTGGATTACAACCTGCAAAGGGTAGGTATTGACTTTTCGAAAATTTCAAAAGACCTTCGGGAGATTGATGCGGTATGCGAGGATCTTATTGGCTACTATGAAAAACATGGCGCTGAGGTCATGCTGTTGTCCGAATATGGCATTACCAGTGTAAACCGGCCCATCCACATCAACAGGATATTAAGAGAGGCCGGGTATATCAACGTCAAGGATGAGCTGGGGTTGGAGACGTTGGATGCTGGCAGCTGTAGGGCTTTTGCCGTGTCCGACCACCAACTGGCACATGTTTACATAAAAGACAGCGGGGACATTCCCGCGGTGAAAAAACTTTTGGAAAACACACCGGGCATAGAAAAGGTACTGGACGAACAGGGGAAAAAGGAATTTCACCTCAATCATGAACGGGCGGGGGAATTGGTGGTCGTGGCTGACAAAGATTCCTGGTTTACCTACTATTACTGGTTGGATGATGCCAAAGCCCCTGATTTTGCCCGTACCGTGGCCATCCACAGCAAGCCCGGTTTTGATCCGGTGGAAGGCTTTGCCGATTCGAAAATAAAATTTCTAAAAGGGAAGATCGGGCTTAAAGTACTGAAGAAAAAGCTGGGATTCAGGTACCTTATGGACATCATTCCCCTGGATGCCAATCTAGTGAAGGGGTCCCACGGCAGGATCCCTGAAGACCAGTTGGACCATCCGGTACTGGTGACCAACAGGGCTTTGCCGAAGGAGGGGGTTGTGGAGCCCACGGCTATTTATGATCTCATACTCGATCATGTATTTCAGCAGTAATCGCAGGATCATCTGGTGGAAAATCCTAAATTGAAACTGAATAAATAGAAAAGTTATGCGAATCTTTTTTGGAATCTGGTGTCTTCTTTTTGTGTTCAGTGCCTATTTGCAGCTAAATGATCCGGATCCGGTGACCTGGGTTTCCATTTATCTGGTGTCCGCGATATTTTCTGCCATGGCGGCCATGCGGATTTATCCCATGATTCCGTTGGCCGTCGCTGCCGTGTTGAGCCTCGTGGGCGTCATTTATT
>DATGOS010000024.1:0-3185 GCA_035305725.1 Cyclobacteriaceae bacterium | reverse complement strand
CTTTGAATATCAAATGTCTGCACCAGTGATTTTGTAATAAAAGGCTCCGGTTTTGTAATGGAAGACACCACCACATCCGCCTCCTTCATGGCCTCACGGCACTCCTCAAAAGGAATAACCCTGAAATTAAACTCATCTGCCAGTTCCCTTGCTTTTTGATAAGTCCTGTTTGCGATGGTTACCTTAGCGTCGGGCAAATGGACCATGTTTTTTGCCACGTCTTCTCCGATTTCCCCCACACCGATCAACAGGATCCTGGGCTGGAAAGTATTGGCGGTAAGTTCTTCTATCAATTCAACAGCAGCATAGGAAACCGAAGCCGCTCCGTCCCTGAACGCGGTTTCCTGTACAACACGCTTGTTGGTAAAGAAAATGGAATGCATCAGCCGGTGCAGGAAAGGACCAGCCATCTCCATGTCCACGGAAGCCTGATACGCTCTTTTTACCTGGTTCGAGATCTGCATGTCGCCTATCACCTGGGCTTCCAGGCCCATGGCTACCCTATACAGGTGCTCGATGGCCTCCCTGTCGTCATTTAATATTTTGAAATATTCAAGGTAGGCGACCATTTTGTCCAAACCCTTTTCCAGTCCGATCAATTTGATGATCTCCGTGCTAAGATCCAGGCTGTGGGAGTAATAAACCTCGGTTCTGTTGCAGGTGGACAAAATCAGTGTATCTGTAACATTAAAAAATTCCTTCAGTTTGATCAGAATGGCAGATACTTCCTTTTCATCCAGCGAAATAATTTCCCGGATCTCAACCGGCGCATTTTTATAAGATAAACTTAAAGCTCTAAATTTATTAAGCATTATCAGAATTTTTTACCTTGCAAATTTACTATAGAAAGACCATCATTTAAATGCATCCTTCCCATAATTCCTAATTTAAAACGGCTCTAAATAAAGACAGACATGGGATTTTCCATACGATAATCAAATTATTTGGAAAATAATTCCAATTGCCTTATCTTAAATGCCCCAGCTCCCGACGTGTACCTATCGTCCTTCAAAATGAAACGAAAGCTGTTTTATTTCTTGAAAATGTATTTTGGTTTTTCAAGGAGGGAATCCAGGGGCTTTTTACTTGTGTTTCCGTTTTTGCTCTCGCTTTTTTTGGTTCCTGTAATATATGACAGGATGCTGAAGTTTACAAATCATGACGCCTATAAAATGTACCTGAAGGAGGTAGACCAGATGATTGCACGGCAGCCTGAATTGTCGGGAAACGGAAACCCGGGGTCGGGGTGGAATGGCCGGAATCAGGATACCGTCGTGCGGGTTCAGATCTATAAGAAGGTTGCGGAACCGCGGCTGAATGCGGTCAGTTTTTCGGATGCGGATTCTATTATATTGCAGGTAGTGCCGGGAATCGGAGAGGTTCTGGCTGGAAGGATCATCAAATACCGGGAGAGCCTCGGCGGATTCCATAGTCAAAACCAACTACTGGAAGTGTACGGTGTCACGGAAGAAGTGGCAGGTAAGGTGTTTGAATATTTCCCGTTCAGCCCGGACATACGACAAAAAATCCGGATAAATAACCTGGAAGCTTCAGCGCTGGCGGAGCATCCGTATATCGACTTCGGGCATGCCAAAGTCATAGTCGCATTCAGAAAGCAGCACGGAAACTATACAAATGCGGATGATTTGCTCAAGATAAAGATTTTTAATGAAGCCTGGCTGGAAAGGCTTCGTCCGTACCTGGAGTTTTAGCGGGATCCGGAAACAATTCCCGGTGAAAATATTTTAAATCAGCCATGGAAAAGACATATTTGCAGCATGATGGACAGCAGTCATGTGTTTTTGAAGGAGCCGCTGAACCTTCCATCCTACGATGTTAGAATTAAGGAACTGGAGGGGAGACTGAACATTTTTGACCCCCTGAGGAAAAAATTTTTGGTGCTGACTCCGGAAGAATGGGTAAGGCAGCATATGATCAACTACCTGGTCAGCTACAAGTTTTATCCCAGAAGCCTGTTTTCCCTGGAAAAGGGAATCAAATACAACCAATTGCTGAAGAGGTTCGATATTTTGATTTTGGACAGGAACGGATCACCTTTTCTTCTGGTGGAATGCAAAGCTCCTGAAGTACCGTTAACCCAGAAAACAGCGGAACAGATTGCGGTGTACAACAAAACCGTGGGAGCCCAATACCTCGCCCTCACCAATGGACGGCAACACATCTGCCTTCACAACGACCCGGAGTCCGGGACCTATAGACAATTCAGGGATTTTCCGGAATATCAAAATTAGTTGCTTACTTTTGCGGGCCGCATGACAACAAATACCAAACTTGGGCTGTATGGATCACTGAGATCCTCCCCTTCCTCCTTATGTGGAGGCTGTTTTTTATTTCCAATGAACCGGGGGCTGTGCCGTGACCAATGACCGATAAACTTTTATACACTTTTCTGATCAGCATCTCTCCCTTTGGGGAAGCTAGGGCAGGAATTCCGTACGCCATTTTACAGGATGTCCCCTTTGTTTGGGCGTTTCTGGTGGGCCTCTTGGGAAACTTGCTGATTTATCCGGTATTCCTTTGGCTTATAGACACCTTTAACCAGAAATTTTGGCCAAACAAAATGTACCGGAAAGGCGTTGTGAAACTGTCCCAGCGGGCCAAAAAAGGTGTGGGTGCCAATGTGGAAAAATACGGTTTTTGGGCCCTAATGCTGTTTGTGATGGTCCCGCTTCCAGGAACCGGCGCTTATGTAGGCACCATCGCAGCCTATGTGTTGAAGATAGGGAGGCTAAAAGCTTTTTGGTCCATTAGCCTGGGCGTGCTGGTGTCATGTATCCTTATGGCCTTGGGGTCCTACTTCGGAAACATGGGCTGGGAACTTCTGTGACCGGCTATTCCGAAAGTTTTTTTATAGGGGTAAGGACAATTTTACGGAATTCGACCTCGGAACCTTCTGCCTGCAAAGCGATCTGACCCTTGCTGGCTGTCGCTTCATAGCCATGGTTTACCAAATCATCATTGACCCAAACCTTGATCTCGTCCCCGAGACATTCAATGGTCATCCTGTTCCATTCCCCCACAGGGTTTTCAGATCCGTCGGTCAGGTTGCGGATTCTTCTGTTTTTTCCTCCGTCAATACCCCAGTCTTCCTTAGGTCCTCTTCTCGCTACCATGTCAGGCACTTTGATGTCCTCCAGGATGCACCAGAAGTCACCTGCCTGTTC
>DATGOS010000023.1:0-9200 GCA_035305725.1 Cyclobacteriaceae bacterium | reverse complement strand
AGCCCCGCAATTGTGGACCTATATTTGTTTCCGGTATCGAACCCCCACTTGGTTCCCGAGGAAGTGTCCAACTACGAACTGGGCATAACGCAGCATCTGTGGGAGCGCAAGGTGGAAGTAGAACTGGTGGGTTTTATCAACAAAGGCGAAAACCTGATACAGGTAATGCCGGTGGAGGGTTCGCCCAAGTCGGTGAACTCGGGAAGTTTCTCCAATAAGGGGCTGGAGGGCCATGTAAAATACCATCCTGGCGGAGGGATCAATTTTATGGTGAATTACAGCCGGACCGATGTTTCTGAAAATATCTTGTATGCGCCTGAACAAATGGTTAAATTACTGGTAAATTATCCAGTAAAGAGGTTTTTGTTTACGGCGGAAGTCCATCATGTGGATGGGCTCAGAAACACGTTAATGCCTGACCGGCCTCTGGAAGCTTATCAATTAGTAAATCTGAAAAGCAACTATCGGCTGAGCAACCATGTCCGGTTGTTTGTGGAAGGCAACAATTTGCTTGATGCCCAATACGAAATCGAAGAGGGATATCCCATGCCGGGCACCCACGTTTTGGGAGGTTTACATGTAAGGTTTTAAAGAAAGGATCATGGAACACAAGGGTAAAAATGAAAGGAGAAAATTCTTAAGGTCCCTGGCGGGATTGACCGCGGGGATTATGGCAGCCCCCTTAGCGGGACAGGCAGTGCCCATAGGCGACGGCCAGCGGGTTCAGCATGAGCGCCAGCAGACGGGGCCGGTAGAGCGGGACCGCCTGGGTAAATTGTTGCCTCAACGAGCGTTCGGCAGCACGGGGGAATACGTTACGATGCTCGGCCTGGGCGGGGCCCATATCGCCAGGATGGACGAGAAGGAAGCCCAAAAAACCATTGAGGCTGCCCTAGAAGGGGGCATCCGGTTTTTCGACAATGCTGAGTCTTATGGCTCAGGAAGGGGCGAGGAAAGGTATGGAAAATTCCTCAGTCCCAAATACAGGGATGTGGCTTACATCATGAGCAAGTCCACGGCCCGGGATGCAAAAACCGCGCAGGAGCATTTGGACGGATCATTAAGGAGAATGAAAAGCGATTACCTGGACCTCTGGTTGATCCATGGCGTCACGAGCCCCAATGATGTGGACGGCAGGCTATCCCAGGGCGTACTTGAGGTCGTGAGAAAGGCCCAGGAGCAGGGTAAAGTGCGGCACATTGGATTCTCCGGCCATTCGGACTTCAATGCCCATCTCAGGATGCTTGAAAGTACCGAAGTGATGCAGGCCTGCCAGATGCCGATCAATGCCTTTGATCCGGGGTATAAAAGCTTTATCAACAATGTGCTGCCAAAGCTGGTGGAGAAAAAAATCGCCCCGCTTGCGATGAAAACCCTTGCCAACGGAGGGTTTTTTGGCGGTACCTCACACTTCAACCACGGCGATAATCCCAAGATCATTCCCAACAGCCTCAGCGTTAAGGAAGCCATATATTTTAGCTGGTCCCTTCCCATCTCCGTATTGATCACGGGGCCGGACAATGCCGAAATGATCAGGGAGAAAATCGATTACGCCAAAGCGTTTGTTGCCTATGATGAAGGAGAAAGACAAAGGTTAATTGACAAAGTTGCCGATGGGGGGTATGACGGCAAAAAGGTGGAATATTATAAGGTTTGAGAAGTATTTTAATATTTCTCACTATTTTAAATTTATCAACCATAATTAATCAAATAACCTGGATATGGGAATCACGTTAGCACAAGCCAAATCATTGATTGAAGCCGCGGAACGCAAGGCACAGGAAATAGGACAGCCCATGAACATTGCCGTAGTGGATGCGGGCGGGAATCTCGTGTCCCATGCACGCATGGACGGCGCATGGATCGGAAGCATAGACATCTCCATCAACAAAGCTTTTACTTCCAGGGCTTTTGACATCAGCACCAAGGACTTGGGCGACAATTCCCAACCCGGACAGCAGTTCTTTGGCATCCATGCCTCCAACGGGGGGAAAATAATGGTTTTTGCCGGAGGCATACCCCTTAAAAAAGACGGTAAGGTGGTGGGCGCCATAGGTGTCAGCGGTGGATCAGGGGAGCAGGATCAGCAGGTGGCGGAAGCTGGCGTAGCGGCGTTTGAATAACAAGGCCGTTTATCTAACCTAAACATCAGCATGTCAGATACGACCGCTTTACCTTCTAACCAACCGGACACAGAAATAAGCAACAAGCCGAAAGCATCCTTGGGATCCATGGACCTTATCGCTCTGGTGGTAGGGATCGTCATAGGCGCCGGTATATTCCGCACGCCGTCTCTGGTGGCTGCCAATGCGGGCAGCGGCACCATGATGCTTACCGCCTGGGTATTGGGAGGCCTGGTGTCCCTGATTGGTGCCTTATGTTATGCGGAGCTTACCACAAGCTTTCCGAGCACCGGGGGTGATTACCATTTTCTAAAGAAATCTTTCGGTAATCGCATCGCCTTTCTCTTTGCCTGGGCAAGGATGAGTGTGATCCAGACAGGTTCCATTGCATTGCTGGCCTTTATTTTTGGGGATTATATCAGTGAAATATACAGCCTGGGTGAACATTCCTCAGTGATGTATGCGGGACTGACCGTGATCATCCTCACAGGGATCAATATCTATGGGGTGAACCTGGGAACGAGAACACAAAAAATTCTGACAACGGCGGAAGTGCTGGCCATTCTCACGGTGATCGTCGTGGGTTTTTTCTTCGTTCCTGAAAGTTCCAAAATGGCTCCCGTCGAACCCACAAGTTCCGGGGGAATTGGCGCCTTGGGCCTGTCTATGGTTTTCGTGCTCCTCACTTTCGGTGGCTGGAATGAGGCTGCTTATATTTCGGCCGAAATGCGCCCCGGCCGCAACAAAATAGTGAAAGCCTTGATCTTCAGCATTATCATCATCACCGTCATTTATCTGCTTGCGAATCTTGCCTACCTAAGAGGTCTTGGGCTCAACGGCATGGCAGCATCCAATGCCGTGGCTGGGGATCTGTTTGAAATCGCCTTCGGTGAGACAGGACTCGTGCTCATGGCATTGTTTGTGGCCATTGCAGCACTTACTTCGGCCAATGCTACCATCTTTACGGGAGCGAGGTCCAACTATGCCTTGGGCAGGGATTTTCCGGCATTTTCTAAACTGGGGAAGTGGAACAATGCCACCGCCGGTCCGGTGAATGCCTTTATTGTACAGGGGATTATTGCTTTAATACTGGTAAGTCTGGGTTTGTTTTCCAGAAACGGATTTGAAACAATGATTGAATACACCGCACCGGTATTTTGGTTTTTCTTTTTACTGGTAGGCATTTCCCTATTCGTCCTTAGGATCAAGGAGCCGGGCACTGTTCGCCCCTTCCGGGTACCTTTGTATCCCGTTTTGCCCATTATCTTTTGTCTCTCCAGTGCATACTTGCTTTATTCCAGCGTCGCCTATACGGGCTGGGGTTCTCTGGTAGGAATAGGAGTACTGTTGGCAGGAGTTTTGCTACAAATTGTGATGCCTGCAGCCCCGAAATCTGTGGAGACACTAAATCACAAATAAGAAGCTGTTTTTATGAACCGGACCAATTCCATTGACATGATCAGGGTCTCAGCATGAAAAAGTACATAGGTATTCTTATTGGGATTTTCATAAGTGTCCTATGCTTCCACAACCCGGTGACTGCGCAGAACCGCATTCCTTATTTACTTGATGTACCATATGTGCCGACGCCACAGGCCGTCGTGGATGAAATGTTGAAAATGGCCGGGGTGAAGGGGGATGATATTCTTTATGATCTTGGCTCGGGGGACGGCCGTATTCCTATTACCGCAGCAAAGCGATATGGCACCCGGGGCGTCGGTGTAGATTTGAATCCCGAGAGGATCAAAGAAGCCAACGAAAATGCCAAAAAGGCTGAAGTCACCGATAAGGTACGGTTTATTGAAGGGGATTTATTTGAGATGAACTTTGAAGATGCCACGGTCCTTACCCTGTATCTCTTTCCCGAAGTGAACCTGAAGCTGCGCCCAAAAATACTTGAGATGAAGCCTGGGACGAGGGTGGTTTCCCACAATTACCACATGGGTGATTGGGAACCTGAAAAAACGAAGAAGGTGAAAATTCCCAATGGCGCTGAACATACCATCTATCTCTGGCGTGTTCCGTCCGACAATAAGAGCAAATAAATTCCAGATAAATAAGCATTACCAACATGTTTAACCATTTAATGCCTCAACGATGAAAATACTGAGAATTTTGTGCAGCGTGCTTGTCATTACGATGTTTGCCAGCACCTTAGGAATCGCCCAGGACGTACATTACGTGCCTACACGGCAAAAAGTGGTGGATGCCATGCTGGAACTGGCGGGCGTCACCAAAAATGATGTTGTTTATGATCTTGGCTGTGGGGACGGACGTATCGTGGTCACTGCGGCCAAAAAATACGGGGCTACCGGCAAGGGGATTGATATTGATCCTCAGCGGATAAAGGAAGCCAAAGAAAATGCACAAAAAAACGGAGTCAATGACAAAGTTCAATTTGTTCAGGCCAATCTGTTTGAATCTGACGTAAGCGAAGCCTCCGTGGTTACCCTGTATTTGCTGAATTCCCTTAACATGAAACTGCGCCCCATTTTACTGGAGCAATTAAAACCCGGCTCACGTATCGTTTCCCATGCTTTCAACATGGGCGATTGGGAACCGGACAAAACAATTCAGGTTGACGGATCCACTATTCACCTATGGACAGTACCCGAGAAATAACCTTTCCGGATTACTGTGCAGAAAATATTTTTTTTCAATTCACTTAACCACACAAAAAAACAGAGCCTTTAATGGCTCTGTTTTTTTTCAAAGGTGGATTGTTTTACCCTAAAATCTTTTCAACCAGCCAGTCCCCTACTTCAGAGGTTTTATAAGCCTTGCCGCCTTCGGCAATATCCTCTGTAACCACACCTGCTTCCAGCGAAAAATTAACGGCATCTGAGATAGCCGTGGCCTCATCCATCAAGCCAAAGGCATATTCGAACATCATCGCTGCCGACAGTACGGTGGCAAGGGGATTGGCAATGTCTTTACCAGCCGCCTGGGGATAAGACCCGTGGATGGGTTCAAAGAGCTTTGTGTTAAGCCCCAGCGAAGCGGATGGCATCAGGCCCATGGATCCGCTGATTACACTTGCCTCATCTGTCAGGATGTCGCCAAAAAGATTTTCTGTAATTAATACGTCATAAGCTTTAGGCCATTGGATCAAGCGCATGGCCACGGCGTCCACAAATTCATATTCAACCGTCACATCCGGATATTCCGGTGCCAGCCTCTGGACCGTCTCCCTCCAAAGCCGGGAGGTGGCCATCACGTTTGCCTTATCCACACAGGTCAACAGCTTCCTTCTTTTTTGGGCAAACTCAAATCCCATCCTGGCCAGCCTTTCTATTTCCTCGACTGTATAAATATTTGTATCAAAGGCTTTGGTGCCCTGCTCATTCCGGCCCCTTGGCTCGCCAAAATATATACCCCCGGTAAGTTCGCGCAGAAACACCAGGTCTGTTCCTTCGATCCGTTCCTGCCTGAGCGGGGATTTGTGTACCAGAGAGGGAAAAGTAAAGGTGGGACGTACATTGCAAAACAGACCCAACTTTCTTCGCATTTCCAGGAGTCCTTGTTCCGGCCTTACTTTGGCTTTTGGGTCGTTATCGTACTTAGGATCGCCGATAGCTCCAAAAAGTACGGCATCGGATTGTAAACAAATCTCATGCGTTGCGTCCGGATAAGGGTTTCCTGTCTGGTCAATGGCTGCTGCACCGACAATGGCTTCCTTAAAAGTAATTTGGTGGTTAAATTTCTTTCCAACGGCTTTAACGACCTTCACGGCCTGTTGTATCACCTCCGGTCCTATGCCATCACCCGGCAATAGCGCTAAATTCATTTCCATAAGGTTTCTTATTTTCTGGATTAGGTTTATTAAATTGTTCAATGATGTTCAGCATTTTTTCTGTTGCCTTCATTGCAGCAATGGTTTGATCACTATCCAGACCTTTAGTTTTAAAAATCTTACCGTAGTCCCAGGTGATGATACATTCTACAAAGGCATCCGTCTTTCCACCCGGAGGTATGCTTACATGGAAATCGGTTAGCTTGGGCAGTCTTTTGTTGAGGGACTTATAGATTTTCTTCAATGCTTTCATAAAGGAGTCGTACTGTCCATCCCCGGAAGCATTTTCTTCATAATACTTGCCGTTGACCTTCATCCGCAACTGCACCGATGGTTTTAAGCCCTTGGAATGCACCATGTGGTAGCCATCGATGATGATATCCATGTTAAGGGAATTGTTTTGCAGCACATCGGAAATGATGTAGGGCAAATCCTCCGTGGTCACCCTTTCCTTTCTGTCTCCCAGTTCAATGATCCTTTGGGTGACTTTGGTAAGCTCGTCTTTTTCCAGGGAGATCCCCAGTTCCATCAGATTCTTTAGGATATTTGCCTTGCCTGAAGTTTTTCCCAGCGCGTATTTTCTGATTCTCCCAAAACGTTCCGGAAGGAGGTCACTGAAATAGAGGTTTTTCTTGTTGTCCCCATCTGCATGAATCCCTGCAGTCTGGGTGAAAACATTCTCGCCTACCACCGGCTTATTGTAGGGAATGTGAAGGCCGGCAAATTGTTCGATCAACTTGCTGATGCGGTATATTTTGTTTTCCTGGACATTGAGATGGAAATCGGTAAAATCCGCGATGGCCGCCACCACACTTTCCAGAGGAGCGTTACCGGCCCTTTCTCCCAAACCGTTCACCGTGGTATGGATACCTTTGGCACCATTTCGCACCGCTTCAAGTACATTGGCTACAGACAAGTCATAATCATTGTGGGCATGGAAATCAAAATGAAGCGAAGGATGTCTGGCGGTGACCTCGGAAACAAACGTTGCCACTTCCGAAGGCTGTAGCAAACCCAGCGTATCGGGAAGCATGATTCTCTGGACCGGCTGTCCGGAGAGAAAGTCCACAAGATCCAGGGTATAGGATTTGGAGTTGCGCATGCCGTTGCTCCAATCCTCAAGATATACGTTCACCTCTATGCCATTCTCCACGGCATAGTCAATACACTTTTTTATTTCGGCAAAATGATTCTCCGGCGTCTTTTTCAGTTGATGAACCAAATGGTTCAAAGAGCCTTTGCACAAAAGGTTCATCACCCTGGCGCCGGAAGCCAATACCCAGTCCACAGAGCGTGGGGTGTCCACAAATCCCAACACCTCTACCTTGTCCAGGTATCCTTTGTCTTTGGCCCAATGCGTAATCTTCTTCACCCCTTCCAGCTCCCCGTCAGAAACCCTGGCAGAAGCCACCTCTATCCGGTCCACCTTCAATTCTTCCAAAAGTAATTTTGCAATTTGAAGTTTTTCGGTGGGAAGAAAGGATACTCCTGAAGTCTGCTCACCATCCCGCAGGGTGGTATCCATTATCTCTAGTTTCTTTTGATGATCCATACGCTGTACCTAAAACATTTCCACTACCCCATTACCTATTTTCGGCAAAGGACGCTATTTCATCCTTCAAATTCAACAAATAATCAATATCGTCGAATCCGTTCTTCATGTTTTCCTTTTTATAAGCATTGATATCAAAGGTTTCCGACTGGCCCGTGGCCAACAAGGTGATTGTTTGTTTGTCTATATCGACTTCCACCTGTGTACCGGGGTCATTTTCCACAGCGGTAAAAAGTTCGTCGGCAAACCCGGGACTTACGGTCACCGGAAGCACACCGATATTCAGGCAGTTGTTTTTGAAAATGTCGGCAAAAAAACTGGATACTACACACCTGAAGCCATAGTCATACAGCGCCCAGACAGCGTGTTCGCGGCTGGAGCCCGAGCCGAAATTTTTTCCGGCCAGCAATATTTTCCCGGTGTAGGTCGGGTCATTGAGGACGAAATCCGGCTTGGGATTGCCGGACTTGTCGTAGCGCCAATCCCTGAAAAGATTATCGCCAAATCCTTTCCTTTCGGTAGCTTTTAAAAACCTCGCCGGGATGATCTGGTCCGTATCCACATTTTCGGTGGGCAATGGGACCACTGTACTGGTGAGTACATTAAATTTATCGTATGCCATTGTATTATTTTTTAATTGAATATTTCGCGGGGATCTGAGATTTCCCCGGTAATCGCTACAGCAGCCACCGTCAACGGGCTTGCCAAAAGGGTTCTGGAACCGGGTCCCTGCCGGCCTTCAAAGTTCCTGTTGGATGTGGAGACCGCATATTTGCCTGAAGGGATTTTGTCATCGTTCATCGCCAGACAGGCAGAACAGCCTGGCTGTCTCAGCTTAAATCCGGCTTCTTCCAATATGTCCACCAGTCCTTCCTCGATGGCTTTGGTTTCCACTTCTTTGGACCCGGGAACAATCCACGCCGTGATGTTGTCGGCTTTTTTCTTACCCTTCACGATGCTGGCTACAGCGCGGAGATCTTCTATCCTTCCGTTGGTACAACTTCCCACAAATACATAGTCGATCTTCTTGCCTTTCATGGGTTCTCCGGGTTGGAATCCCATGTATTCCAGCGATTTTAAAAATGACTTTTTATTGCTGCCTTCCATGCCATCCGTGGTCGGAATGTTTTCCCTTACCTTTATTCCCATTCCAGGATTGGTACCATAGGTGATCATGGGTTCAATATCAGCGGCATCGAAAGTATATTCCTTGTCAAATTCGGCTCCCTCATCAGTCTTTAAAGAATCCCAATACGCCACGGCTTTGTCCCAGTCTTCACCTTGGGGGGCATATCTTTTGCCCTTCAGGTAGTTATAGGTAGTTTCATCCGGAGCGATCAAGCCTCCCCGGGCACCCATTTCGATGCTCATGTTACAAATGGTCATTCTGGCCTCCATGCTTAAGTTGCGGATGGCGGAGCCGGCATATTCCAAAAAGTATCCTGTGCCTCCGCTGGCGGATATTTTGGAGATGATGTACAGGATGATGTCTTTTGAGGTGATCCCTTTACCAAGGGTCCCGTCTACGGTGATCCTCATTTTCTTGGGTTTGGACTGCATGATGCATTGTGTCGCAAACACCATCTCCACCTCAGAGGTACCAATACCAAAAGCAATGGCACCAAAGGCTCCATGGGTGGAGGTGTGGCTGTCGCCACAGACGATCGTCATACCGGGTTGGGTGATGCCCAGCTCAGGTCCGATCACATGGACAATACCGTGGTGGCTGGTG
>DATGOS010000022.1:0-4527 GCA_035305725.1 Cyclobacteriaceae bacterium | reverse complement strand
TGATGGCAATTACATCCCCGGTAGGTGTTTCCACGACTGCCGGTTTTTTGGTGATGGCCCCGACCGCCAGTATGGCTACCTGCGGTTGGTGGATAATAGGCGTTCCCATCAGGTTTCCGAATGAACCGATATTGGATAGGGAATAGGTGCCGCCCTGCAATTCATCAGGCGCCAGCTTATTGCTCCTGGCACGCGCTGCCAGGTCATTTATCTTTTTGGACAACCCTACCCAGTTGAGTTGGTCAGCGTTTTTGATTACCGGAACAATCAAATTTCCCGAAGGGAGTGCCACGGCCACGCCGATATTAATGTCTTTTTTCTTGATGATCTTGTTCCCGACCACAGAAACATTGATGTTTGGGAAATCCTTAATGGCCTTCGCCACAGCCTGCACGAAGAAAGGAGTAAATGTCAGCTTTTCCCCTTCCTTTTCCATGTATTTTTCCAAAATCCTGTTTCTCCACAGCACCAGGTTGGTAAGGTCGGCTTCCATGAAGGAGGTGACGTGGGCAGACGTTTTCTGGGATTCGAGCATGCGCTCGGCAATCATGGTTCTCATTCGGTCCATGACCACGATCTCGTCTTCCCCCTCCGCTTGTACCTCCGCATCAGCCATGGGGGTTCTGCTGCTTCTGCCCTCAAGATAGTGGAACATGTCCTGTTTGGTGACCCTGCCATCCTTCCCCGTCCCCGGGATGGTCGCCATTTCCATTTTACTTATCCCTTCTTTCCTTGCGATATTTTTTACCAGGGGAGAATAGAACCGTTCGTCCGAAAAGTCCAGGTTGACCGGGCTGGGAGAAAGCGGTTCGCTGAAATGGGGAGGTAATATCTTTTCCTGTATGGAAGCCAGGGTTACCGTCTCGCGCGCTGCCTTTACTTCGTCTCCTTTAGTAGTCTCTTCGTGGTGATCACCTGTTTCAATAATGGCAATAGGTTCTCCCACACCGATCACCTCTCCTTTTTTGGCCAGGATTTTCTTCAGAACCCCTCCATAAGGAGCGGGCACTTCTGTATCAACTTTGTCGGTGGCCACTTCGAGTACCGATTCATCCTGCTCAATGTTATCCCCTTCCTTCTTTAACCAACTGAGGATGGTACCCTCCATAATGCTTTCGCCCATTGAGGGCATAATCATTTCTTTAGTCGCCATACTTCAAATTTTACCATAAATCTAAAAAATCCAAGCGTAAATATAAGTAACTCCCTAGCTCCAATTGTCCAGTCCCATCTATTTTAGAATACATCTTCGCAACAAATCCAATGCGGCTACGGCCGTCAAATGAATATTTACCTCCCTGTCATTTGAAAGCTGAAGCTTTTTGGTCCGGGTATCGCCCTGATGGTCACAGGCCAACCATATGGTTCCCACCGGCTTATCCGCAGTCCCCCCTGATGGACCGGCTATCCCGCTCGTGGACACACCAAAATCAACTCCAAATTTGCGTCTCACATTCCGGGCCATTTCCTTTACCGTCTCCTCACTCACTGCCCCTGCATTTTCAAGGGTCGAAACAGACACCTCCAGTTCCGATACTTTTATGCTGTTGTCATAAGGAACGATGCTGCCACGAAAATAAGTACTGCTCCCCGGGACGCTCGTGATCAGGTGAGAAAGGTATCCGCCCGAACAGCTTTCTGCTAAAGCTACGGTTTTATTAAAATGTTTCAAAAGTTTTCCGATCACGATGGGAAGCGTTTCTCCGTCAAATCCGTACACGTAATCTCCTATCAAAGGCATGCATTTCCAAAACTGTTCTTCGGTTTCATCCGCCAGTTTACCGTGATCATCCCCCACAGAAGTGAGCCGCAGCTTCACCTCCCCAAGTTCGGGTAGATAGGCAAGTTTCATATGGCTTGGGAGATTTTTCTCCCAGTCCTTCAACAGGTCGGCCAGCCAGCTTTCACCAATCCCTATCGTCCGGATCAACTTATGGTAGATTACGGGGAGATCAAGCTGCCTGCGGAGCTCCGGAAGCACAAAATCCTTCATGAGTTTTCTCATTTCATGAGGAACTCCCGGCATGGACATCCAGTAGACACCGTTTTCGAAAAACCACATCCCTGGAGCGGTGCCCGCTTTATTTTTGACGTAGGTACACTTGGTGGGAAGGTATGCCTGAAGCCTGTTTGTATCCGTCAACTCCCTACCTCTTTTTTGAAAATACGCTGTTAAATCTTCGAGGGCCTCCTGAACCAGTTCCACCCCGCAATCAAAAAACGATGCCAGCAAGGGTTTGGTAAGGTCATCACTGGTCGGTCCAAGTCCGCCCGTGATCAGAACAATGTCGGCCCTGGCTCCGGCCTGTTCAAAAGCCATTAAGATATCCTCACGGTGATCTCCCACGGTGGTTCTGCGGACGACCTTTACCCCTATCCGGTCCAACTCTCCACTGATCCAGTGGCTGTTGGTATCCTGAATCTGTCCATACAACAGTTCGTCACCAATGGCAATTACTTCCGCTTTGATTGTTTTCATCTATTTTTTACTTGATCCCCTGGCTGATCCATAAACCGCGCCAAAAGGTAATAAAAATCGTTAGCATTAGGGCCAGCGGAACCTTGAGAAAGCGAATCAAGTATAAAGAAGGGTATCCTTATTCCTAAGCATGAAACAGGCAATATGGCCGGTGAGTCCTGAGCTCTGCCCAAAGGTCGGAGCCTATTAAAAGCGGTAAAAGAAGAAAATGAAGAATTTAACAAAGTTTTTGTGGTGGCATTTTACCACCATTCCTCCCAGAAAAAAAGTTAAAGTGCGCACGAGAAGATTCGAACTTCCACACCAATTAAGGCACCACCCCCTCAAGGTGGCGTGTCTACCAGTTTCACCACGTGCGCAGAATAAGGGGTAGCAAAAATAGGCAGTTAATCCATCCAGACCAAATGAATCATTTAATTTTTTGTTTTTCCTGGACAAAGAAGGGCTGTGATTAAACTTATTTTATAGCTTAGTAGTCTAAGACGAAAATGATCTCACAAGACGATCTTGAGTTACTGGAGTTAATTAAAAATCCTGCCACAAAAGACAAAGGATTTAAAATGTTAATGGAAAAGTACCAAAGGAGAGTCTATGGGATTATAAGAAAAATAGTGGTCATTCATGAAGATGCCGACGATGTCCTTCAAAACACCTTCCTCAAGGCCTATAGGAACATCCGGAAATTTAAAGAAGAATCCAGCCTGTTTACCTGGTTGTACCGCATCGCCACCAACGAAAGCCTGAACTTCCTTGAAAAAAAGGAGAAGTATTATTTTCTCCCATTGACAGATCATCAAAAAGTAATGGAAGACTACCTGGACAGTTCTCCCTATATTAATGGCGACGATATCCAGAGAAGCCTGCAAAAAATCATGCTTAAGCTCCCTGAAAAGCAGCGGTTGGTATTTAACCTGAAATATTACGAGGAGCTAAGCTATGAGGAAATCAGCCAGATCACGGATACTTCCATCGGCGCTCTGAAGGCCAGCTATCACCATGCCGTCAAGAAAATTGAGAATCATATAAAAACGGAAGGTATACAGGGGCTTTAGAACTGTAGAGGACACAACCGGGATGCTGGGGCAGCAAAGCGCCGGCAAAATAAACCTTTTGCAGTTGGGATTGTCTAATAAGTGAAGTATGAAAAAGATACCTAAACACAACATTTATACAGCGCCTGAGGGATACTTTGAATCGCTCACTGACCGTGTTTTCCGCAGGAAAAAAACCCAGCAGCAACAACGGCTGATCGTGCGGATCGCCGCTGCCGCGGTTTTTATTATCGGGATGGTGCTGTTTTCGGTCAGGCAGCCCGGTGTCAATGAGGGAAACTTCCAGTCCCTATACGATCAGGAAGTTGAACTTTACATCAACAGCGGTATTTGGGATGCCGAGGATGTACTGCTCCTGGCTGAAAATCCGGATGAACTTCTGGACGACATCATCATAGAAGAATGGTCCGCTTACGGTATCGATGAACACCCAACAGAGGAAGAATTTCCCTATTGAAGAAAAAATGAAAACAGTTGCTATATATTTTATGCTCCTGCTGATGAGCTCTCCGCTCCTGGCCCAGGATGACAGGAAACGCGCCTATGATAAGGAAAAACTGGAATCCGCCAAGGTTGCTTTTATCACCCGAAGGCTTGATCTCACGTCAGCGCAGGCAGAAGCTTTTTGGCCCAAATATAACAAGCACAATGAGACCAAATGGAAAATTATGAGGAGCATTAATGACCTGGTTGATTTTGAAGGAGAAATCAGCGAACAAAAGGCCAGGGATCTGATTGACCAAAAATTTGACATGGAACAACAGATCCTGGATCTGGAAAAAGCCTTTTTGAAGGATATTATCAAGGTCATTTCCCCTGTTCAGGCGCTCAAGCTTGGAGAGGCAAACCGGGACTTTGCCCGTCATATTTACCGCATGCAGAAACGCAAGAAAACCACTCCCGAATAATTCCCCTACCATTAAAAGGTCCACCCGACACCGGTTCTGCGTAAATAATCGCGGAAACCTTTAACCCTGCCTGCTTTTTTAGTAATTT
>DATGOS010000021.1:0-3155 GCA_035305725.1 Cyclobacteriaceae bacterium | reverse complement strand
TGGGGGCGGAAACGGTGTCGGACAATAGTCTTGATGTCAGCATACGCCTTCATTTTTCCAATATTTTCTTCTAACTCGCAATCCATTGAAGAAGGGCATTACCAGCAAGAAGAAGTTTTTATTCATCAGGCTAAGGGTTCGGCAGAGGCAGAAGTTAAGCTTTTGTCGGATCAGTCCGGCAATCCTGTGATGTATACGTCCCATCTCATCTCAGCGGTTTGTTCAGATGGTATTTGCAAACCAATAGACATACACCTTTATTGGGATCTCCTCGGAAAGTTTTATCGCTATCAAACTTCCGATGAGGAAGAGCTGACAAAATTTGACCATGAACCTTTCACCGAGGAAGACCATGCACGGCTGCATGAAATACTTTCTGATGAAAACTCAATCCTGCAGGATTATGAAGTGGAGGATTTGATAGACACGGACCGAAAACTGCATTCAGATGAAATCGATGGGGTGACGGGAGCTACGAACATCACATTTCGGGATGCGTCAGTGGAAGGGGCAATGTACACAGTCTACACCTTGTGGCATTTTATTAATGGAGATGTGCGGAATAAAATCTTTGCGCATACGAAGTCATTGCTTTCTGAATCATTGATCAGGTATATGCTTCAATCCGAAAAGGGGGATTATCATAATTTCATATTTAATAATTTATCTGATTCCCAGCGGAAAAAATTCGCGCCTGAAATAATTTCTCTGATCTCCAGTAAGGATATCTACACGCCACATTTCGCCATACAACAGCTAACCGATGATGTACTGGCTGATTCGATCCACCAGGCCGCTGTTTTGGAACAATTTGCCTCAGTGCCGCCCGTTGTGCAAAACTCCCTTCTGGCCAGGATAGAATCCCAGCCTATTTACAATGTGGGGATACGCGCATTGCTGGAATCTGTACCCCAGCTTGCATCGAACCAGCTGGACAGGGTTTTTTTGATCATCGGAAGAAACAAAGCTTCAATCGATAAATTAAATATGAAGGCATTAAAGAATTTGACACTTCAACCCGAAAAGGATTTTTCTTATTTTGCGGAACGGATTCTGGACCAGGTTTCTGATTCCAGTAACCCTTGAGGAAGTTATCCGTAAGGCCATTACGAGCATAAACCCATGGACGGAATTGAATTAAAAGCGGGACCACTGGACCTGGTGTATCAGGATGGCTTTATCCGCTGTATCAAGCTGGGTGATCTTGAAATCATCCGGATGATCAACCATGCGCTCAGGGACCAAAACTGGGGCACCATCCCCATGAAGATCAGGGAGGAAAAAATAGAAAAAGGAGAGGATCGTTTTTTGCTGACCTACACCGGCAGGTACGACCACGGCCCGGTGCAGTTTGAAGTGAAATGCCGGATAGAGGGCAGCCCGGACGGCCGCGTTTCTTTTGACTACCAGGGCATCGCCCTTGGTAATTTTAAGCGGAACAGGATCGGTTTTACGGTCTTACATCCCATCAGGGACTACGAAGGAGAAAAAGTGACCATTGTCCATCCCGACGGGAGTAGCGTTGAGCGCGTCTTTCCCAAATGGATCAGCCCCCATCAACCCTTTTTGAACATAAAGGAAATGCACTGGACGTTGGGTAACGGCTCGGTTGCAGGTTCCCTTGCTTTTGAGGGGGAGGTTTTTGAGACGGAAGACCAGAGAAACTGGACGGACGCCTCTTATAAAACCTACTGTACACCTCTGGGCCTGCCTTTTCCGGTGGACGTAAGGCAGGGAGACAGGATCATCCAAAAAGTTACGCTCACGCTAACCCAACATGCGCCGGTTCCGGAAGGGAAAACAGCGGCTAGAATCTCGATGCAAGATGAGCCTGTTGAATTAACGAAATTCGGGATTTTACTAAACGAGCTACCCGCCGCGGTGTCGGAAAAATCAGTTATTCATGAACTGGCACCGGATTACCTGAGGGTGGAATTTGACCTGGACCATGACTTTTCTGCCGCACTCGACATGTTGCGATGGGCGGTAAAAATGGAAACACCCGTCGAACTGTGCTTATTCACAGACCGGGAGAACCCCATTAAACAACTTCGGGAGCTGAAAGAATATTTTAGCACGGTCAGGAAGCTGCTTCTGTTGGGCAACCGCAGAATTACAACCCCTGTGGGTTTAATTGATTTGGAGGATGAATTCAGAAAAGTTTTTCCCGATGCTGATCTATATGCCGGTACGGACGCGTTTTTTACGGAACTCAACAGATCTTCCCTGGACATTAGCGGTCTGGACGGCGTCACCTACTCTGTCAATCCCCAGGTGCATGCCTTTGATGACCAATCGCTGGTGGAAACTTTGGAAGCCCAGAACCACACCGTCAGCACCGCAAGGCATAAGTATCCCGGTAAAAAAGTTAATGTAAGCCCCGTAACATTCCGGACACGCTGGAATCCCAATGCTACCGAAGTGAACGGGAAATTCAGACAGCCTACAGGGAATTCAGATGCCAGGCAATTCGAATTTTTTGGCGCGTGCTGGTTTTTGATCAGTTTTAAATACTTGAGTGAATCCCGGGCGGCCGGGGCCACTTATTTTGAACTGACGGGTGAAAACGGATGGCTCAAATTCAAAAACACACAAGTGGTAAAATCGCCGGCCTGTTTGCTAAGGCAGCAAATCAAAGATTATACGCATATTGTACCCTGTAGCAGCAGCCACCCGCTCGTTGTCGATGCTGTTTGCCTGAAAAAAGCCGGTAAGGCTATGTTGTTGCTGGTCAATTGGACGGGCCGACACCAAAGGGTATTGCTTCCCGATGGTTATAAATCAGTAAAGAAGGCCCAAAGATGGGAATTTTCCGAAAGGGACCTGCAACTTGTGCCGGTGCCAAAGGATGCCAAGGAAGATTCCCTGGATTTATGGCCACGAAGCCTGACGGTATTGGAACAATAGTTTACGTGAACCATCTGTAAAATTGCAAATAAAGATCCGGCTCAATATTTTGCCGGTCGAATGTGATTCCTCCATTCAGGATCCATTAAATACCACAAACTCCGGATGGCCCGTCCAAGTCTTTTTAAAAACTATTGTCAATGTTTAAAACCAGAAAATGAAAAGAAACCCACTTATTTATCTCGGACTGTTATTGTCCATACTATCCGGGATATACAATTTTCAAGAATACAAAAAAGAATCCCCGT
>DATGOS010000020.1:0-4302 GCA_035305725.1 Cyclobacteriaceae bacterium | reverse complement strand
CGGTGATAACCAGGCTTTCCAGCGGTCCCACAGTCTTTTTTCGGACGAATATGCCCAGTATTTTGCCACCACCGAACCGAATTTTGATTCCGGTAATTTCGTGGAAATACAGGGATGGACCAACCGGTATTTTAATGATGTATACTCCAGGGCTTCGCCACAACTGCACTTTGTAGAGCAGTTTACGGAGGACGCGGCCATGCCTGTTGCCAATGCGTTTGCGAAGATATGGAGGGTGGAAATGTACCACAGAATCTCGGATTTTTTCGGACCCATCATTTATTCCGAATTCGGTAACGCACAAACCCAGGTCAATTATGATTCCCAGGAAGAAGTGTACCATGACTTCTTCCAAACGCTTGATGAGGCCGTTGAGGTGTTAAAACAACATCCGGGTGGCAACGCTTTTGGCACCAATGACTTGGTGTTTCAGGGGAATGCCGACAAATGGTTGAAGTTTGCCAACTCATTAAGGCTCCGCCTAGCCATGCGTATCGTATACGTGGAGCCGGAACTCGCGCGTGCAGAAGCGGAAAAAGCAGTAGCCGACGGCGTCATGACCGAAAACGCGGACAATGCCAACGTCTTGACCACCGTAAATTCCCTGAATTTTTATGCCGCCATCACCTATATCGACGAATTCCGCATGAGCGCCACGATGCAGAGTGTGATGACTGGATACAACGATCCGAGGATACATGAATATTTCGAGGAAGCAGAAGTCGGAGGAGGATATAAAGGTGTCAGAAACGGACTTCCGCGATTGGAAAAAGGCGCGTTTCTGGAACCCCTACATTCTTTTATTGACACAAAATGGCGGCCGCTGGCTTCAGGTGGCACCAACCCTCCAAATAAAGTCATGGCCGCATCCGAAATTTATTTCCTAAGGGCTGAAGGCGCACTGAGGGGCTGGAATATGGAAGGTACGGCAGAGGAGCTCTATCAGGAGGGGATCCGCACATCCATTGAAGAACGGACCAACGCGACTGCCGAGCAGATAGAGGCATATATCAACAGTACCAATACGCCGGTGGCCCTCAACGATAAATGGAATACCCCTGCAATGTCTGATATCCCTGTACTTTACCAGGCAAACAGTGATTTTGAAACCCAGTTGGAACAAATCATCACCCAAAAATGGATTGCCCTTTTTCCAGACAGCTGGGAGGCATGGAGCGAGCGAAGAAGAACAGGCTATCCCCTGGGATTCCCCATCATTGAATCCTTCAACCCGGATATTCCGGAAGATGGCATGATGAGAAGGTTAAAGTTTACCACCGGAGAAATTACCAACAATTCGGTGGCCGTGGAAGCTGCCCGAAAGCTCCTGAACGGACCTGATGAAAATTACACAAGGCTTTGGTGGGACGCTAAACCTTAAAAAAACGGCCGGGCATGATCCAAGGTCATGCCCCGCCATTTTTTTCACTTTTGTATATTCTTCTCCTGCCAAGGCTAACATCCTTTGGCTGATAGGATAGCTTTTCTCAGAAGAGATATCAGTAAAAATGACCCAATAATCCTGTACTTAGATATGAAATACTTTACAGTGTGGTTAAGCACATTAATCGCCTTTATAATTACCCAACCATTTGCATTTTCCCAAAGAACAACCCTTGCCGCGGACGCGGAGAAAGCCATGTTAAACGCCACTAAGTTTATGGTGGAAGAAGTAAGTACCCAGGGCGGATATGCGTCTATTTATCTTCCTGATTTTTCCCGCAGGTGGGGCGAACTTGAGTCTTATAAAACACAGGTTTGGGTTCAGGATCCGGGCACGGTAAGCATGGGGAATTTATTGTTGGACGCCTACCATGCCACTGGTGATGAATATTATTATGAGGCGGCGGAAAAGGCAGCCGAAGCCCTGATCTGGGGGCAGCTTCCCTGCGGTGGCTGGAACTATATTATTGACTTTGCGGGAGACCGTTCCCTGAAGGAATGGTACAATACCATCGGGAAAAACGCCTGGGGATTTGAAGAGTACTACCATTATTATGGAAATGCCACCTTTGATGATGTGAATACCTCCGAAGCCGCAAAATTTCTGTTAAGAATTTATCTTAGAAAATTGGATCCCAAATTCAAGCCTGCTCTGGACAATGCCATTGCTTTTATATTGGAGAGCCAATACCCACTGGGTGGATGGCCCCAGAGGTATCCTCTCAAGGATAACTATCCGCATGGGGAGCTGGCAGATTATACCTCTTTCTATACCTTCAATGATGATGTAATTTGGGGAAACATCGCGTTCCTCATTGACTGTTACGTTACCCTGGGACAGGAAAGGCTCTTGGACCCCATCCACAGAGGAATGAACTTTTATCTAATCACCCAGCAGGGCAACCCCCAGGCGGGTTGGGGCCAACAGTATGACATGGACTTAAAGCCTGCCCACGCCCGCACTTATGAACCCCCTGCGCTCCTGCCTGGCAGGACCTATACCAACGCCATGCTCTTGTTGCGATTTTATGAATTTACAGGCGACCGAAGGTTCCTTTCGAGGGTTCCTGACGCCATCCAGTGGCTGGAAGATTCCCGATTACCCGCATCCCAGACCGAAGGGGGCAAGTATACCCATCCCACTTTTGTGGAGATAGGCACAAATAAACCCATTTATGCCCACCGCAAGGGAACCGGGGTGAAGGATGGGCATTATTGGTGGGATTACAATGATGAAAACCAACTTGCGCATTATGGGGGAAAAGGTAACGTAAATGTTGAACGCCTCAAGCAGGAATATCAAAGGGTAAATGCCCTTACACCCGAGGAAGCCACTGAAAACTCCCCATTAATAGTGGGGGAACATAAGCAGGACTTTAGCCCTCAGGAATTGTATGAGATACGAAGCCAAATCAATCTGGAGGTACGCGATGAGTCGGAGGTTAAAGCTATAATCAATGCCCTGGATGAACGTCACCGCTGGTTGGTAACAAACGTGCAGATTAGCCGCCCTTATGCTGTCTCTGAAACCGGAGAAGAAACGAACACGGCAAAGTTAAGCGATGAAAACGGGAGAGGGATCAGGGACACCTCCGGTCAGCAATATATTTCCACCCGGGAGTATGAAAATAATATGAGAAAACTCATCAGCTTTATCCAGCAGCAGAAGCCGTGACCGTCAGGTTTCTTTTTTTGACAAAACTCAATGCAAACCAAAAATACCATGTTCGTTTTTCATGTTTTCCTGAAGCGCCTGTCAATAATTTTCTTATTGTTTGTCGGATCGGTAGTGTCGTCCCCTGCCCAATCGGTTGATCCTCCAGGACTGAGAAAATCTCCGGTTGCCTATTATATGTCTTTCGACAACAGGGATTTTTTTGATGAGGATTTTATTGAACGTTCCAAAAAGAAATCCATAGAGGAGCGAAAGATTGATTTTCCGGAGGCCAGGTTTGGAAAAGGAATCAGGATGAGTTTCATTCCGGAACCACCCGATGAGAACAACATGTCCGGCATTGATCTGGACTTAGTCACTGCGGTGATTTTCAACACCAAACCCGGCAACACCATGGGGTACAACCAGCCCTTCATTTGGGGAAGTGGCAGGATAAATCCCCGGCTGGGAGCGGTTGCCTTTTGGGCAAAGGGAGACATCCCTTTTGCCGGACCTATTTTTGAGCAGACCAGCATATCTTTTGGGCGCACGGAACGTGACCTGCTGGGCGTTGTGGTTGATGAAGACGGACGGTTGTCGGCTTATGTGCGGGATGCACAATATATCAGACACGAACTCAACACCAATCATGTTTGGAATGGTGATGTTTGGAACCATTTGGTGATGAACTGGGACTGGGCAAACGGCATGGAGTTGTGGGTAAACGGTGAACAGGTCGCCAGCTCCTGGGGAAAAGACGGCTGGTTTGAGACCGCACCTCCAGGCCTGTTTCATTTGCCTGCTCCGGGCATCATCTACGATGAACTGTACCTGATGGACCGCCCGCTTTCGAAGCCGGAAATAAAAACACTTTTCCTTAAAAACTCCCCTCCCCGGGAGGAGCCTCCAAATCACCGCCGGACGGATTTTGACCCTCAGAGAATTGCGAAATACAGTGGAGGAGACAAAAGTGACGGGTTGCCCGCGTTGACTCCGGACAGCGCTCTTGCTTTCACGGAGGTTTGGCCTCTGGACGTGGCGGATGGGCATATCCCCGGGTGGCACCTCATAGACGGACGTAATGAAATGGCCTGGCCACACCCCTATTCCATATTTACCATTATTCCGGGCGATGGAGATTTTCATGCCGAAAAAGCGGATATTAAGGTTCCTGCCCAATCAAAGGTAAATTACCTGACCCTTAC
>DATGOS010000019.1:0-3483 GCA_035305725.1 Cyclobacteriaceae bacterium | reverse complement strand
CCCAGTGTCTGTGTGGCTCAGGAAAAGGTAAAAGGTGCTGTGGGAGCAGGCGACGCATTTGCGGCCGGTGTATTGGCAGCATATCATGAGGAATGGGACATGGAAAAATGCCTGTTGATGGGGGTTCGTGCCGCCGCCACAAGCCTCTTGGACAGCACCGCCTCTGGAAGCATCATGCCTTGGGAAGAGTGTATGGCCTATGGGGAACAGCTTGGGTTCAACCGGGAGATGGTGCGGGATTGACAATTGATTTTTATGATGACCATAACTTTCAGTCTAATACAAAAACCTAAAATTTAACCACATGGAAAAAATTATTCAAAATCAAGAAACAGAGGAAAAGGGGGATGATGTAAGGTCCCGCTTGCCGGCGTCCAAGCGCATGGGCTTTTGGAGCAACACGTTTATTCTTTGGGGGTTGGTCCTTACCGTATCCAGCTTGTTGGTGGGAGGTCTGGTGGGTTCGCAGCTCTCGTTTAGGGATGCGATGATCGTCATTGCGATGGCGGGCGTTTTCAACAGTGTCATTGCCATTCTTATCGGCATTATCGGCGCCAGGACAGGCTTCACCAGTGCGTTGATCTTTAGGTATTCGTATGGCAACAAAGGCGTATTGCTGCCGAATTTCATCATCGCGATTACCACGGTTGTATGGTTTGCGGTTATATTAAATATCACCAGAGACGCATTTGTTGATATAGTCGGGATTTCCAGCGGCACGTTCCTGTTTTGGGGAGTGACCCTGTTGATGGCCATATTGTTTCTGATTCCTGCCTATAAGACCATGAAATGGATTGCTTATGTGGATTATCTGGCAGTGCCGGCAATTATTCTAATTTTGATCATAACCATTTGGGGAGCATTGGACACGGGAGGAGGCCTGATGGCCATTATTAAAAGCGCACCTGTTGGAACTGCCTCGGCCTTTGTTGTTTTTACCGCTGCAGCAGGGGGATGGTTACATGCCAATACGGTGATTTCGGATTTTACCAGATTTTATAAAACCGGAAAACAGGCAGCCATTGGGTTGTTTTTAACCTATGGTGTCTTGATGGTATTTCAGTATGTAGGTGCTACGCTCGGGGCATTGGCGACCGGTGAGTGGAATATATTTTTAATAATGGACCAATTTGGGCTTCTGGAAATATCGTTTTTGGCAATTTTTCTGGGCTCCTGGTCCACGGCCATGGCGGCCATATATTTTGGCGCCAATATGATGGCGACGCCTCCCATGCCCAAATACAAAACCGAAGAGAAGAACAGGAAGCTGGTGTTGATCATTTCCTGGGTTATCGCCCTGTTTTTTGCCTGGTACGGTCCGGATCAGATTTTCAACTTTTTCCTCCAGTTTTTATCCTGGCTGATCGGGCCCATCGCCATCACGGTAATTATTGATTACTGGCTTTTTCCGGAAAAGAGGAACTTGTACGAAGCCAAAGACGGCTACCCGGACATGCTTTTCAACCCGGCGGCCTATCTGGCTTGGATCGTTGGTTTTCTGGTAGGGTACTATAGTCAGGAATTCTTTATTTCCCTGCTCAATGGAATGGCTGTGACCGGCATTATCTACTGGGCCTGGATGCGTCATGCCGTGAACCGGGGGATCACGCCTGAAATTCAGTTGCAAAGGTTGTTTGGGAAGAAGGTGGTTCAAAAGGAGAAAGTGCCAAGGTAACTTTTCCTAAAATGTTTAGCGCATCAACATGTACCTGGCCTCCTGAAAGGAGATTAGCCATGGGAAACAACCAGGATAAACCAGAAATTGCTTATGAGGGGACCATTTGCTCCCTCCATAAGCAATTTTTTATTTCGAAGCGTCTATTATAAAACTTTGGATCTGCAAGGGAATCCGGTTTACGGAGCAGCATAAGGAGGTCCTTTTTTTCTTTTCCTTTTGTACAACGGACCCTATTCGTCGGGAAAACTGATGAGTAATCCTCCGAAAAACCACCATGCGGAATATTACAAAGGCAAAAAGGTCACCAGCCTTCTCCGGACAGGGTGCATCCCTGGCAAATGAAAACAAGCAGTTTCACCATGCGCAGACGGCTATGGAGCGGGAAGCGGCGGAGAAGCGGGGTAGATGCTGGAGTCGGGAGATCCTCTCGACCCTGAAACGGCTTGGATTCGAGGAAAATGCCCTCGTGGTTGCTAAAATTCTTGTGCCTGTGCTGATCCTACCATTCCGGGATCGGACGCAAAATTAATGACTCTCGTCGTTCATGATGATCGTTTTCAGCAATGCGTGGAGCTCTCCTACTTTTTCGGGATGCGTTGCTGCAATATCGGTGGTTTCTTTAATGTCATTGGCAACATCGTAAAGGAAGAACGATAAGGGTGTGCCGTTATCCAGGACCTGCTGAGGCGTGTTCGGACCTTCCACCATGAGTTTATAGTTTTCCTTCCGGATGGCGAACTGCCCGTCTATACCATGGTGGACGATTGCCTCGTGAAAAGATACTGGCCTTTCTGTTCCGGCAAAGGTTTTAAAAAAACTTCGTCCGTCTTCGGCAGTATTGCTGTCCAGACCAATCTCCAACATTTCGGCCAGTGTGGGAAAAATGTCATTGATGCAGATGGTGGTGGAGACTTTATCCCCCGGTTTAATTTTTTCAGGCCATCTTACAAAGAAAGGTACATGGTGACCTCCCTCCAGCCGCTGGGTTTTCCAGCCGCTGAAAGGGGCGTTGGACATGTGGCCGTAGATATTCCGGTCGCCTCTGATCCACCGCTCCCCGTTTTTGGTAATGTCAATGGCGCCGTTGTCACTGGTGAAAATAATCATGGTGTTGTTGTCTATTCCCAGTTCAACCAATTTATCCAAAAGCTTTCCGATATGGTGGTCAAGTTCCACAATAAAATCTCCGTAGGCACCCGCACCGCTTTTTCCCAGGAATTCCTTGTTGGGGATAATCGGGTTGTGGGGCGAGGTCAGCGGATAATAAAGAAAAAAAGGTTTATCAGGCTGCGTTTGGGATGCTTCCTCAATGAATTCGCAGGCTTTTTCGGAAAAGGTGGGCACAAGATCTTCAAGAAAAAACCCTTCGGCAATATTGTTGTTGTCACGGCCATACCATTCCCCCTGGGTTTCCCTGGCCTCTTCTGAACTGAGGGTGGGAACAACCGTAACCCGGCCATTTTTGATAAATGTTGAGGGGTTCATCTCCGCGGATCCGGCAATCGCGAAGGAATAATCAAATCCGTAGTCATTTATACCTTTGGTAACAGGGGAAGAAAAATCGATGTTGTCAAAATCGGAATAGCGCGGGTCAGTTGCCATGGAATCCTTCGCCGTTTCGTCCTTGAGCTTCCAGTCTAGGCCCAGGTGCCATTTGCCCACCATTCCCGTGTGATAGCCATTCTGTTTAAGCATCTCCCCGATGGTCAGTCTTCCAGGCTCAATGAGTGTCCCGGCATAATCACTAAGTACGCCGGCCTTGAGGCGGGTGCGCCAACTGTACCGCCCGGTCAACAATCCGTAAC
>DATGOS010000018.1:0-2767 GCA_035305725.1 Cyclobacteriaceae bacterium | reverse complement strand
CGATAACCGCCGGCCTGTGGACTATGGCCTACGCAAAAAATTCCTGGAGGAAATCGCGGCCTTTCCGGAGCGCGTGGACAGAGACAAGCTGCAACCCTTGATGGACAACTTTCCGGACGGAAAAATCAAGATGTACACCCTGTACAGGGCTTTGAAGGAGAGGAAAGAAAATCCGGACGTCTTTGCCAAGGGCACTTATGTTCCCCTGGGTATTTCGTCTGATTTCTCCTCAAAAGTAGCGGGTTTTGCAAGATATCTTAATGACCATTGGTACCTGACTATATTCCCGGTTGCGGTTGGCTTACTTGCTGAATCCGGCGGTTTTCCACTGGGACGTACCATCTGGGCGGACGGCTATCTGGAACTTCCGGAAATTGCTCCGCGGGACTGGGTCAATGTGTATACCGGCCAAACCTACACCAGCAACGGCACCCTTGGTTTGTCGGACCTGTTTTCCGAGTTTCCCGTAGCCTTGCTTAAAGTTCACCGTCTTTAAATAACCCGTTTATGAATTCAGGAAGAAGCAGCGGCATATTGCTCCACATTACCTCCCTGGCCTCGCCTTTCGGAATAGGGGACCTGGGAGAAGAAGCCTATGCCGTTATTGATTTTCTTCACCAAAGCGGACACCGATACTGGCAGCTCTTGCCCGCCAATCCTACAGAGGAACGCTATAGCCACTCCCCCTACAGCAGCTTTTCCGCTTTTGCAGGCAATCCCTTGCTGATCAGTCCCCACCTGCTGGTAAAAGAAGGGCTGCTATCTGACAGAGACATTACCCCTTCCCCCAGATTCAGGTCCCAGGTTGTGGATTATGAAAAGGTCAGCAAATACAAATACCGCCTATTGGACCTGGCCTACAAAAATTTCATGGAAAGGGAAAAACAGTTTATTATTCCCTTCACTGAATTTTGTGAAAGAAACGGGGGCTGGCTAACGGATTATGCCCTTTTTCTGAGCCTTAAAGCCCAATCTGGGAAGGTATGGACGGAATGGCCGAGGAAGATCCGGGACAGAAACCCAGAAGAATTGGAGGGGTTGAAAACCGAACTTGCCCAGGCTATCAAAAAAGAAAAAATCATACAGTTCTTCTTTTTTTCACAGTGGCAGGCACTTCTGGATTACAGCCGCAAAAAAGGAGTGTATTTGATTGGCGATATACCATTTTATATAAACCACGACAGCGTGGACTGCTGGGCCCATTCTAAGTACTTCAAGTTGGACAAAGATAAGAAACCCACCAAAGTTTCTGGGGTGCCTCCCGATTACTTCAGCGAGTCCGGCCAACTATGGGGTACCCCGGTATTTAACTGGAAACAACTGCAAGCAAACGGATTTGACTGGTGGATTGCCCGCCTAAGGCAAAATCTGTCTTTATATGATATTGTCCGTTTGGATCATTTCAGGGCCTTTTCTGCCTTTTGGGAAGTGCCGGTAGAAGATGAGACTGCCATCAACGGGGCCTGGTCAAAAAGTCCGGGGCCGGAGTTTTTCAAGTTAGTAAAAGAAAATTTTCCCGATATGCCCTTCATCGCTGAAGATCTTGGAATGTTGGACCAGCCCGTTTATGACTTGATGGAAGCCTTCGGTCTTCCGGGCATGCGGGTATTACAGTTTGCCTTTGATGAGGATGTAGGAGAAAATACCCACAGCCCTCACCACCATACCACAAACAGCCTGGTTTATTCGGGTACGCACGATAACCCTACCACTTTGGCATGGTATAAAAATACAACCCAGGAGGAAAAGGAAAGGCTGTCGGAATATGCGGGGGTGAAAGTCACTAAGACCAATGTACACCAAATACTTCACCGACTGGCGCTAATGTCGGTGGCTAAATTGGCCATTGTACCCATGCAGGATATCCTGCGCGTAGGCGAAAAAGCCAACATGAACCGGCCTGGCACAAGCGAGGGAAACTGGGTTTGGCGTTTACAGCCAGGACAATTGCCTATGGACAGAATAGAGGAACTCCGAAGAATGAATAGGTTGTATGGACGTGGAGGTAAAACGGTGAATGAAACCGGTTAACAAAATGGTCATATTTTTGCATTGTTTTCAGGTAAAAACAGAACTGGAATTATGAAAATCAACCATTTTGAAAAACTGTTAATGGGAACCTGGGAGCTTGAAAATGGCGGACCGGTGGTTGAATTGAGCGAGGGAAGGAAGATGACCCTTCAAGGCGGGAACAACAACAATGAGGATGTCTTTTCCCTTGAAGAAGAAGAAGGAATGGTGTTGTTGACCATCCCCTCCGTCATAGAAAAGTCAGAAGTCCTTAACATCAGCCCGACCGAACTGGTTGTCCGGGAATTTCACCAGGGAAGTGCCAAAAACGAGGTAAGATCATTTAGAAGGTTAAGCGGGGATTGAGTGCTTTTAGGGGAAACTGCAACGGAATCAGTAAGGTGTCTACCTTACTGCCCCGTCGCGCTTTTTTGGAAATTGAGAACCTTTTGACACCTATTCTAAACTGCTTTTTACTTCGTTGGCCAAATCCTCCATTTCTTTCCATAAATTCTGAAGTCCAGGTTCATTGGTTTCCCTGGTGAGGATTTTTCCCTCCGCGTTGGAAGAGGTGCCCTGGGATTCGCCTGAGTTTTGCCTATAATATGTCTGGAGCCACAATTGATCATCCTTATAGAGGTATCGCGTCTGGTAGGAGTAGTTATCGTTATAAGGCTTCCACGCCGTGGTCACCTCATTGTCGCCCAAATGAAATCCTTCTCCTATGGCTTCAGGTGCCGCCTGCAGCTGGCTTCTG
>DATGOS010000017.1:0-2701 GCA_035305725.1 Cyclobacteriaceae bacterium | reverse complement strand
TGGCCCATCGAAGTGATTTCCATTCCTGTTCAAACCGCGTGTACTTGTACGGCAAAGGTTTTTCTTTCACCAGGTTCAGGCGGTCCTGCAGCAGTTGGCGGAATTCCTGATCCAGTTGTTTGGCGATTTCCGCATCGATATCACCGTTTTCCAAAAGCTGCTTGGTGTAGATCTCCCGGGGATTAGGGTGTTTCGAAATGATGTTGTACAGCTCGGGCTGGGTAAATTTTGGCTCATCCGCCTCGTTGTGGCCATGCCTTCTGTAGCAGACCATATCCACAAAAATGTCACGGTTGAACTTTTGCCTGAACTCAATGGCCAGTTCCGCGGCAAACACCACCGCTTCCGCATTGTCTCCGTTCACGTGGATCACGGGGGCGTCAATGATCTTTGCCACATCGGTGCAATAGATGGAGGTCCTCCCATCATCAAAATCTGTTGTAAATCCGACCTGGTTGTTGATTACAAAATGGACGGTCCCGCCGGTGTGGTAGCCTTTCAACCCGGCCATCTGTGTGACTTCATAAACAATGCCCTGACCGGCTATGGCCGCATCCCCGTGTATCAGAATGGGAACCGCCTTGTCCTCGTCGCCCTTATGCTGGGAGTCAATTTTGGCCCGGATAAATCCTTCCACAACCGGATTGACCGCTTCAAGGTGTGAGGGGTTTGGAGCGAGCTTGAGGTGTACTTTCTTGTTGTTTGGGGTGACGATGTCACTGGCAAACCCAAGATGGTATTTGACGTCCCCGTCGCCCATGGTCAGGTCCGGCTTGGCCGTTCCTTCAAACTCTGAAAAAATCTGTTCGTAGGTTTTGCCCATGATGTTGGCAAGCACGTTCAACCTGCCGCGATGGGCCATGCCGATCATCACTTCTTCCACCCCCAGATCCGCTCCCTTGTTGATAAGGGCATAGAGGAAGGGTATCGTATTTTCCCCTCCTTCCAGGGAAAACCTTTTCTGTCCAAGGTACTTGGTGTGCAAAAAATTCTCAAAAACAACGGCTTCGTTCAATTTGGAGAGAATCAATTTCTTCTGCTCCAAAGTCGGGGAAAAAGCAAGGGCTTCCTTTTCAATCTTGATCCTGAACCAATCCAGCATCTCCGGATCACGGATATACATGTATTCAAAGCCCATGGGACCTTCATATATCTTCTGCAGGGCCTCAATGATTTTACTGAGTTTGGCCGTGCCGATGCCGATTTCATTTCCCGCCTGGAACTCAGTTTCCAAATCAGCTTCTTCCAATCCGAAATACTCATACCCCAACAAAGCTTTTCTGTCCACCCTCTCCCGGACGGGGTTGGTTTTGGACTTAAGATGCGCCCGTGACCGGTAGGCATGGATCAGCGCCCTGACCTTGATTTCCTTGGGCAGTTGCTCCATATCCATCATGGTCCCCCTGGTGGCAAGGTTGCCGTTTACCGGCGGCTCAGCCACAGCCGCCGCCGACCCGGCGCCGTTGCCCTCCTCCCCAAACTTGGTAAGGGCAAAATCAAAGCCGTCGAAAAACGACTTCCAACTTGGGTCTATGGACTCAGGATCCTGCTTAAAATCCTGGTAAAGCTCATCAATATAGGCTACATGGGCGTTGGAGATATATGAAAATTTATCCATGTTGAGTTAATTTAAGCAGTAAAGGTAAAGTATAAAGCAGTTTTAAAAAAACCTGATATTCGTTTAAGCAAATATACAGGGATTTTAGCATTTTGGTTAAATTTTATTCTTTCGATTTCCCTTGCTTTATACTGTTCATTATTGATTATCGGAAGAAAATAACCATGTTCAAAAAATGACAAACATTGTGCCATGGCCGGTTTTTTCGGGTATTTCTTCCCTTTATAAAAAGCGCGTACTATTGCTGCTGAAAGGGCCGAACAGCCTCTGGTTATTTTTTTCTTCTCTTCCCCTGGCTTTTTAGCTGGTTCCTGTTTCTCTTAACCTTTTTGTGTTTGTTGCCCCGGGCTTTGTCTTCCTGGAATTTTGGTTTAGGCCGGCTTTTCTTCTCATGAAAAGCTCCTTTAAAATCAGGGTCTGCCTTTCGGTTCTGATTGTCTATTTCTTTCGCATAGGCCTGCTGTTCGGCAAAAGGAGTGGGACTTACTTCCACGGCTTCCGGGATTTCCATGAGCGGCACCTCCAGGCGGATGATCTCCTGGATCCTTTCAAAGTGGAACTCCTCTGCAGGATTTATAAAGGTCATTGCGGCGCCCTCATTTTCCGCCCGACCTGACCTGCCTATCCGGTGCACATAATCCTCATATATTAAGGGGACGTCAAAATTTATCACATGACTGACCATGCCGATATCCAGCCCCCTGGCTGCCACATCGGTGGCCACCAGCACCCGGAGCAGGCCGGACTTGAATTCCTCCATGGTGTTGATCCTGGTGTTTTGCCCTTTGTTGGCGTGGATGACGCGTACCTTTCCTGGAAATTTCTTGCCCAGGACACGCAGCACCGCCTCGGCATTTAGTTTTGACCTTGTAAAAACCATGGCCCGGATAATTTTTTCATCCTGAAGTAAGTGCTCCAGCAGTTTTATCTTCGTTTTTACATTGGGAACATAGTATTTGACCTGGGCGACCGTGTCCGCAGTGGTCGCCTGGGGGGCTATTTCAATTTTTTCCGGAAACTCCAGAAATTCATGTGAAATTGTTTCCACCCGCTGCGAAAAGGTTGCGGAAAAAAGCAGGTTTT
>DATGOS010000016.1:0-3743 GCA_035305725.1 Cyclobacteriaceae bacterium | reverse complement strand
AAAAGCCCTGCGGATTCTGTCGTCCTCGTTTACGCTTTCCGTCTTTTCTTTCATTTTCCATCTTAATATTACCGGGCGTTCCGAACCCTCAAAAGAAACAATAATGTAAGTAATTATATTTTTTATAAAACAGTTCCTTGGAAAAAATCTCCTTTTGCCTTAATCCCGGCTGCAAGGGAAGATGAGTTTTTCCGAAAAAACCCCTATTACTTTCCACCCCCGCAGGTCGTTGGGCCATACCATGGTTCTGCCCCGGGCAGGTCAATTAATACATTAACCCAATAGATTTTGCCCTTATTCCGATCATTTCGGACAATTTGGACGTAGTTGCGCTATAAAATTTTAACTTGCGGAACGGACGGCGGTGGCAGTGCTTTTTTCCAGCAAGGTTTTTGATGTATTTTGTCCATTCCGAATTTTCAACCTAAAAAAATGCTCATCTATGTCAAACATTTCTGGTATAATTGATACCCTGAAGAATCTGATAGAAGTAAGGCTGGAACTGATAAAAAGGGAGTTTAAAAAAAGGGTTACCTCTATCATCACCAGGCTCGCTGTGTTGGTTCTAATGGGTTTGACTGCCTTGTTTATATTGGTCTTCGCCAGTTTCTCCCTGGGCTTTTATTTTAGCGACCTGACAAGATCTCCGGCTTTGGGATTCCTGATGGTGGCTGGGGTGTACCTGCTTCTGTTTGTTGTGCTATTCTTTATCAGAAATTCTCTTAAGCTACAGGCCAACCTTCGCAATTCATTTATCAAGTATGTATTTTCAGGCAAAGAAAAGAAAGATCATGAATGATGTTGACTTAAAAAGAAGAGCAGCAGAACTGGAGCAGTCACTACAACTGCAACTGCAGGCAATCAAAAAGGATTCTCAGGTATGGTTGGTGGGCGGGGGAGCTGCCCTGCTCGCGGGCATCATCGCCTTCAGCGTCACAAAAAAGAAGCGGAAAAAGAAAAAGAAAAAGAGACTGAAATCCGACGCGAAGCATGCGGCAGCTACATTCGAAGCGAGGACGACATCAAGGCCTTCCCGTAAGGCATCATTTTTTTCCTCACTGAAAAAGCGGCTTTTTCTTACGCTGCTGTCTTACGGACAAGCCAAATTTATCGAAGAATTGAATAAACGGAAAAGGCGGACAGCATGAGAAGTGGGCGAATTGGCCAAAAAATCGACTACTTTCACCTATCCGGCAAAAAATCCGTAGCGCTACTGCTAGATCCCGACAAAGATTCCAGTGGAGGAATTTTAAAAGGCATTGCCGAAACCGCCACCGTTTATAACCCTGACTTTATATTTGTCGGGGGGAGCCTGGTTTCCACAGCGAAGGTTGTCAGCTGCGTAGACCTGGCAAAATCCCTGACAAAGCATATCCCCATAGTATTGTTTCCTGGCAGTGCTATGCAGTTGGCACGCAATGCTGATGCCGTTTTGTTTCTTTCCCTGATTTCCGGGAGAAACCCGGACCTCCTGATCGGACAGCATGTACTGGCCGCCCCTTCATTGGGCAGATCCCGAATGGAGGTACTGCCCACGGGTTACATGCTGGTGGACAGTGGGGAGATTACAAGCGTCAACTACATCAGCCAGACGCTGCCGCTGCCCCACAACAAGCCCGACTTGGCTGTTGCCACGGCGATGGCGGGTACCTTTTTGGGGTTGAGGTATCTTTATTTGGACGCCGGAAGCGGGGCAAAAAGGCCCGTACCCTCAAAAATAATAGCCGCGGTTAAGGAAAACATTCAATGCCCCCTCATCGTGGGAGGGGGGATTGATACCGCATCAAAAGCAAAAACAGCCTGGGAATCAGGCGCCGACATGATCGTACTCGGTAACGGCGTGGAAAAAAATCCGGATCTGCTGACAGAGGTCTTACACCTTGCCCACAGTCACAATTTATCCCTGAACGTTAATTAACGACTCCCTTCTTCTCATTTTTCCGGCAGGAAGTCCATACATCATTTTGAACCGACGGCAAAAATACGCGGTGTCTTTGTAGCCCACTTCTTTTCCGATGTCACGGATACTCTTCTTCGTGGTTCTTAGCAGTTCGACAGCGGCTTCCATCCTTTGGTACTCAATATAATCCTGGGGGTTGATGCCGGTCAACATTTTGAAATACTGACCCACATAGTCCTCGGATACATTGGCTACCTTGGCCAGTACTTTGTTGGAAAGATCACCGCCTATGCTTTTCTTGATATAATTGAACATGTCGATGAGCCTGGGATCCTTGAAGTAGGTACTGTTGGTGGAAAGTTCCTCCACAAAGAGTCTGTTTTTGAGGATGTGCCTCACAATTTCCACGACCAGCAGGTCTGTGTGGATCTTGATTACCCTTTCTTTTCCGGGTACGTTCTGCTCCGATTCTTTGACGGCATCTTCAATAATTGACGCGATCCTGTCGTTAAACCTGATCACAAACGGGGGCAGGCCCAGGGAATGGAAAAAATTAACCACATCAAACACTTTTGCCTCAAAGGTCATGACGGTAAGACAGTCTTCTTCCGCGTTTTTTATTTCCTTAAAACTGATTGTCTGAAGATACTTTTTCTTGTTTTCCAAAAAGTTTTCATTGGTAATCTCATTCCGTTTGGAGACAGTCCCAAAGGAAATCTTCGAAGGTCTTCCCGCAGGGATAAAAAGAATTTCGCCCTCATTAATGGTTTCCTGCTCATCGTCGAAACTTAAAAATCCATGGTGCAGGAGCATCACGGTGTTTTCGGAATCTACATAATCCGAGACGGTTACAGGCCGTTCGATTTTAAAATTGTTGCCCTTAATGAACCGTACTCCCACGGATTCAATGACCTTATTGTAATATTCCATGATCTGTGTATTGAATGTTTTTTCTGTAAAAGTATTGTTTTTTTTTTATTAGTATAACGATTCTAAAAAATAAATACAAAAAAATTAACTTTAGGGAAGAAATGGTTAGAATTTTCGGATAATGGCCCCCATTTTTGCGCCTTAGCTTAAAATACTTCGCGATATAACTATTTTCTGAATTTCAGAAGTACCCTCGTAAATTTGGGTGATTTTGGCATCCCTCATCATCCTTTCCACGTGATATTCCCTGACATAACCGTACCCCCCGTGTATCTGCACCGCCTCCACGGTGACATCCATGGCCACCTGGGAGGCAAACAGCTTTGCCATGGCACTGGCCGCAGCGTAATTCTCTTCCTGGTCTTTCATGTAGGCCGCCTTGTAGCAGAGCATCCGCGCCGCTTCGATGCCCGTGGCCATGTCCGCCAGTTTAAACTGAATTGCCTGATGCTGACTGATGGGTTTGCCGAAGGTCTTACGTTCCTTAGCATAAGCCAGTGCAAGTTCATATGCCCCTGAAGCGATGCCCAGTGCCTGCGCGGCAATGCCCAGCCTTCCCCCGTCCAGGACTTTCATGGCCAGGGTAAACCCAAAGCCTGCCTCGCCGATCCGGTTTTCCCTGGGGATTTTTACATGGTTAAACATCAGCGAGTGCGTGTCAGATCCACGGATCCCCAGCTTGTCTTCCTTTTTACCAATGACAAATCCCTCCTGCTCTTTTTCTACAATAAATGCCGAAATGCCCCTATGCGATTTGCTGGGGTCCGTTTGTGCAAAAACGATGTAGATGCTCGCCGTATTGCCGTTGGTGATCCAATTTTTGTTTCCGTTTAGCGTAAAATAGTCCCCGTGGTCCGTGGCAATGGATTTAAGCGAAGTCGCGTCTGAACCCGCTTCCGGTTCGGACAGGCAG
>DATGOS010000015.1:0-2464 GCA_035305725.1 Cyclobacteriaceae bacterium | reverse complement strand
AATGGCCCCTTGCTGCATGGCAAGTGAATTGTCCCAATAAAACGTGCCTCCGGATCGGGAGGAATTCCCAAAGGCCAACAGGTTGTCAAATATATTTGAGGGCTTTTCTTTGCTGGCTTCCTCAGCCTCCTGTAGCAGTCTTTCCTCTTCCTGCTTTATGTAATTTTCCACATAAGCTTCCTGTTCCTCAGGACTGAGCTGGCTTAACCGAAGCAAGCTGTCATTTTGTTGGATCAGATCAAAGTTGAGTACATATTCATCGAGAATTTCCTTTTGACTGGCCAAAGCACTGTATTGGTTGTCGGTTTCTTTAAAGTTTTCCAGCGCCAGGTCCACATAGCGCTTGGCGGCTTTATAGTCCTTCTTTTCATTTAAAAACAACTCACTCAGTTTTTGATAGATATACCCCTTTTGTTTGGGATTTTCCCCGGGTTCTTCGGCAGCAAGTAACAGATAGTCCACCGCCGTCTCCATCTCCCCCTGCTTTAATTCGAACAGGGCCTTTTCGTACAAGATGACGTCGCGGAGCCCTATGTTTTTTCTGTCCTTATACAATTCATCATAATAATTCCTGACCCTTCTGAAATCCCTGCTTTTTTCCAGTTCCACCACTTGCTGTGAATACAGGTTGGCAAAAAAGGTTCGTTCATAGGGGGGATTCCCTCGCAGTGCCTCCTGGTAGTAATCATAAGCCACGGCATCCAGTCCCGCACGCTGGTATAGCTGCCCCATGATGAAATTCAGCCTCGACCGCTCTTTTTTATCCCCGGTGTATTGCAGGGCCTTGTCCAGGGCAGTCACGATCATTTCCCGCTCTCCCCTTACTTCGTAATAATACGCGAGGGTTTTGTAGAGATATTGAAGGTTTTCGTCGCTGATGCCCGGCTCCTTGGAGAGAAAGTCAATGACATAGGCGGCATCGTCAAATTGTCTGAGGTCGATAAATGCCCGCAACAACTGAATCAGGGATACATGTCGAACGTCTTTTTGCGTACTGTTTACATTAAGGTATTTGAAGGTGTTCATGGCCTCGTCGAAGTCAGCCTGATAATAATCCAGTTTGCCCAATAAAAAATAGCTGGGATCAACCCACTTGCTGATTCTGTGCCAGTCTATGGCCTTTGAAGCCAGGTCCCGGATTTCTTGTATCAACTCCTCATTGTCGTCGATCACGGCGCTGTCTACGGGATAAAAAACCGGTAACAACTGCGAGTAATCCTCCCTGTAATCCTCACGAATGTTGTCCTCAAGTTCGGTCATTTTTTCCTTTGCCAAGTAATAGGCATTGAAGCGCGCCGTTGTATTGTGGTACAACCTGTTCAGAAAGCTGTTCTTTTGGGAAGAACAGCCCATAGGGAGTAATAAAATAAGGAAATACAGGATCCTTTTGTACATCAAATATTTGCCTGTTTGAGTCGCCAAATTACTTCTTTTGAATTTAATATTTAAATGCTTGCATTTAATATCTTATTTTTGCAGCCAACTTGGTCAGCCTAAACGCATATTGTATTGAACCTCCAGCATAAAGTGAATAATTGGATAGAAAAGAAATTTCTCTTTGTCATAAGGAGGAAAGAGGATTTTTCTGTCATCACTTCCTTTAGTATTACGAAAGTCAGCCTTGGATTATTGTTGATCCTGTTTTTAATGGTCTGTTTTACGATTTCGTTGATACTCGCCAAGACCTTGCTGTCCCAGTGGTTTGACCCAGCCTATACGGAAACGGAAAATACCCTGAAGATCTATGCCCTTTCCGAGACCGTGGACTCGCTTCTGATGGAGGTACAGGCCAAGGACACTTACCTGCAAAATATCAAGGGCATCATTGCGGGAGAGGATTTGGTGGATACGCGCCCGGATACAGCCGTGCCCCTGGAGGTCAACCGGGCGGAGATTGACCTGTACAAAACCAGCGAGGCCACCCGGCAAATTATAGAGGAGTTTGAATCCCTGCCGTTGGACGAAAGCAGCTTTATGGGAATTACCAGCTCCTCATTTTCGGACGCCTACTTCTTTCCACCGCTCAAGGGGGTGGTGACGGGGGGATTTGACCCTGCCAAAAACCATTTCGGGGTGGACGTGGTCTCCGCGGAAAACGAACCTGTAAAATCCATTGCGGACGGCACGGTGGTGTTTGCTTCATGGACGCTCGAAACCGGATATGTTGTTACGATTCAGCATTCAAATGAATTAATTTCCATTTATAAACATAATTCTGTATTATTGAAAAATTTAGGCGACTTGGTGAAAGGGGGGGAAATCGTGTCAATAATAGGAAATACCGGCGAACAGACGACCGGCCAGCATCTCCATATGGAACTATGGTACAAGGGCAATCCCTTAAACCCCCAGGAATTTATTACGTTTGATTAATATGTCAGATAAAAACGAAGGTAGAAAATCCACCACTGATCTGGTAACCTCAAGTAATCTGATTGCCCAGGAGACCTCTATCGTGGGAGAT
>DATGOS010000014.1:0-6811 GCA_035305725.1 Cyclobacteriaceae bacterium | reverse complement strand
TCCGAGCCATCATCAATTCCCGGAATGAGATGACTGTGCATATCCGAGACCATCCAACTTAAATCAAGCGGTTCCAAATTGTCCGTTTTGTTCCTTTTAAAAAAATCCAATATTGACATCAAAGACCACCTCCGCTTTGTTCCATAAATTCATCCAAACTCGGCAACAGTTTATCCTTTTCCGATAAAACAGGATTTGCCACCCTCCAATCTATCTCCAACGCTTTGTCATTCCAAATAATTCCGCCTTCACTTTCCCTATGATATGGCGCAGAGCATTTATAGGAAAACACGGCGTCCTCCAAAACAGCAAATCCATGAGCAAATCCTTCGGGCATGTACAACATGTTGTGCTGCACGCCGTCCAGGAACAGCGCATGATGCTTTCCAAATGTTTTGGAACCTTTTCTCAGGTCCACGCACACATCCAGTACCTTGCCGGTCACTACCCTTGCCAGCTTGGCCTGTGCGTACTCGCCTTTTTGAAAATGTAGGCCCCTCAAAATACCTGCCACAGAATAGGATTGGTTGTCCTGCACCCAATCCGTCAGCAGTCCGTGTTTTTGAAATACATCTTGCTTATAGGTTTCGAGAAAGTATCCGCGGGTATCGTTATAGACTTTTGGATATAGTTCATACACCCCCGCAATTGGCGTCTCTCTGATTTCCATGTTTTTAAAACCTTTTTTATGATTGACTAGGTAGATTTTTCCTGTTCATTTCCCAAATATTGCCAAAAAATATAAAAAAAGACGTAATTCCCGCGTTTCTGTTTTAAATTACGGTACTTTAATTGCGGCCAATATCCGTAATGCAGGGCTTCCCACAGTCGAAGAGAGATAGGAAGTGCTGCCACTTATTAAAAGCAACGAATAAAAGATGAATGAGTAAATATTCAAGAAAAATAAAAAATTTGATTGACACGGCACCAAAGGAGGAAACCGCGGTCTTGGTAGCGCTGGTGCGGCAGCACCAATCGGACCAGCAGGTTAAAGAATTCCTTGATGAGTTGGCTTTTCTTACCGAAACACTTGGCGCAAAAACCATCCGCCACTTTACCCAAAGAATGGACAAACCGGATGTCAGGTCTTTTGTGGGAACAGGAAAGCTGGAGGAGATCAAGTCCTATGTTATCCAATATGAAGTGGACATGGTCGTATTTGATGATGACCTATCCCCCTCGCAGATGAGGAACATAGAAAACGAACTGAAGGTCAAAATATATGACCGCTCACTGTTGATCCTCGACATATTTTTACAAAGGGCCCAAACCGCCCAGGCTAAAACGCAGGTGGAACTGGCACGGTATCAATACCTGCTGCCCAGGCTTACCAATATGTGGACACACTTGGAAAGACAAAGAGGCGGGACATCCACCCGGGGAGGTGCCGGTGAAAAGGAAATAGAGACTGATAAAAGGATCATCCGTAACCAGATCACGCTGTTAAAAAGCAAATTAAAAAAGATTGAAAAACAGGGCCTGACCCAGCGCAAAGGAAGGGAAGGAATCGTCAGGGTGGCGCTGGTGGGCTATACGAATGTGGGCAAAAGCACCCTGATGCGACAGTTGACCAAGGCGGATGTACTGGCGGAAAACAAGCTGTTTGCCACCGTGGACGCAACGGTCCGGAAAATGGTACTGGGTGACAATATACCCTTTCTGATTTCCGATACCGTGGGGTTTATAAGAAAGCTACCCACCCACTTGATCGAGTCTTTTAAATCCACACTTGCTGAAATCAAGGAAGCGGATATCCTGGTGCATGTGGTGGATACCTCACATCCTAATTTTGATGACCAAATAGCAGTGGTTAATCAAACTTTGAATGAACTTGAAGCGGGTGATAAGCCCACCTTGTTGGTGTTCAACAAAATAGACCTTGTGCCGAAGCTGCCTTCAGAGGAAGAGTTACAACATATGACAGAACTGGAAGTGGAAGAGGCAAATTTTATGGATTTTGACAAATTGAAGGAAAATTATGCCAGAAAATCGGAGATCACACCGGTTTTCATGTCCGCGGATTCAGGCACCAATTTGGATGAGTTCCGGGCTGCTTTGCTCAAGTTGGTAAAGAAGTGCCATCTGCACATGTATCCGCATTACCTGGAGAATGAGACCTATGACATGTCCCGGTTTAACGAGCAATAACAGGGTGACACAAAAGTCCCTCCGCTGCCGGGTAAGGTTCTGATTGGTTATTCTAAAGGCAAGAAATTTCCTCACGCCCCAAGCCAGGCGTTTTCCTAAAGGATTAAAAAGCCCTGGCGGAGTCGGCTTGGTGGATGATTCTTTCGAAATCCAGATTTTCCCAGTTCTGCCCAATCATTGGATCCTCCATGATTTTGTCCAGAATTTGTTCCTGTAGCTGACCCTGAAGGTACACTTCTGAATATTTCAAATCGCTAAAGGTTACCATCGTGTACAGGGGGATCCATTCGTCGGGGTACAACGTGTGGAGCCTTGCGTCGATTTTCTTGCGGATAAGAAATTTGGGGTTGGCGATGCTGTCCCTCATTTCGGTGAAATTGTCCATGGCCATCTGCGTGATGGCATCGGTATCTTTTTTTCTGGATTTCTGAAACTTTCCAAAAATAAGGTCCCAGGAGGTGGTGCCGTACTTTTCAATCAATTCATTCAGTTCATAACAGTCTTCAAATCCACAGTTCATCCCCTGACCGAAAAAAGGCACCATGGCATGGGCGGCATCACCGATCAGCAGGCATTTGTTGAATGCCCAGGGATAACATTCGATGTTAATCAACGAGGAAGTAGGGTTGTGGAAAAATTCCCTGGTCAGATTAGGCATTAACTGATATGCATCATTAAAATAGGTTTTAAACATAGCAGCCAGATCCCTCTCGTCCCTTATGGTTTCGAAGGAAACTTTTCCGGATTCAAACGGTAAAAAGAGCGTACAGGTAAAAGACTTGTCCATGTTGGGCAAGGCAATTAACATAAATCTTCCCCTGGGCCAGATATGGAGGGCGTTGGGGTCCATGGCAAATACGCCGGCTTCATTGGGCGGAATGATCAGTTCTTTATACCCGTGGGAAATGTATTGCTGTTTGAAATTGAAGCGGATCTGCTTTTGAAATGTACTCCGAAGGGTTGAATAAGCACCGTCGGCGCCCAGGATCAATCCTCCGTTTTCCATTTTCATCTGGTTGCCCGGCAGGGAAAAACGCAGGATGCTGGTATTTATATCCACATCCTCACACTTGTGGTTGAAGTTGAAAACCACACCTTCTTTTTCAGCCTCATCCGCCAGTAGGCGGTTCATGCTGTGGCGGGAGATGGCATAGATCGCTTGATTTTCCCTTCCATAAGGAAACAACCTGGTTTTCCCATGCTCATCATGGACCCTTCTACCATACATGGGAATAGTATGCGGTGCGATTACTTCCCCCATCCCGATTTTGTTCAGGGCTTTCCATCCACGGTCACTTAGCGCCATATTGATGGATCTTCCGGCGGAGGTCGATGGCTGAAGCCTGAAATCATCCCTCTTCTCATAAATGCTGACGTTCAGGCCTCTTCTTTTGAGGAATATTCCCAAAAGAGATCCTATCAGTCCAGCGCCTAAAATACTTATATGATCGTTTTTCACTTAGCGTCTTATTAGCGTCCGTACTTTATCCTGCGCCCAAATTTTCCAGGGTGCGCTCAAGGATTTTTGCGAAATGAAACAGTTCTTCAAAACTGTTGTACAGGGGCGTGGGTGCGAACCTGATCACATTAGGGTCTCTCCAGTCTCCCACCACCCCCTCGGCATATAGAGCCTCAAACAGCGCCTTCCCCCGCTTGTGGACCAACAGGGAAAGCTGACATCCTCTTTCAGCGGGATTTCTGGGTGTTATGATTTCCAGAACTTGGTGTTTTTTGGCTACTGTTTCCACTAAAAACTCCAGGTACCCCGTCAAAAGTTCACTTTTCCTCCGCAGACTGTCCATACCGGCGGCTTCGAATATCTCCAGCGCGGCTTCGTGTGCCGCCAAAGCAAGTACGTTATTGTTGGACACCTGCCATCCGTCCGCCCCGGCCATAGGCTTAAAATCCGTGTTCAGGCTAAACCTTGCCTCCTCCTGATGGCCCCACCAACCGGCTAACCTGGGCAGCTCAGGCTGGTGTCCGTGTTTTTCATGGACAAAAATTCCCGCCACGTTCCCAGGTCCGGAATTCAAGTATTTGTAACTGCACCAGGCCGCAAAATCCACTTCCCATTCATGCAAACGAAGCGGTACGTTGCCGGCGGCGTGGGCAAGGTCAAAGCCTACCCTTGCACCCGCCTTTCTGCCCGCCCTGCTGATGGCGGGGATTTCAAAAAACTGACCGGTCAAATAATGAACGCCTGACATAAAAACCAGCGCGAGGCTTTCTTCATTCTCCTCAATGACTTTGACGATATCCTCCGTCCGGAGGACATGTTCCCCTGGCCTTGGCCTGGCCACGACAATGGCCTCTTTGGGGTCGAGTCCGTGGAACCTCACCTGGGATTCCAGCATGTAGCGATCGGAGGGGAAAATATCCGGTTCCGTAAGAATACGGAACCTTTCCCTGGTGGGCCGGTAAAAAGAAACCATCAGCAAATGCAGATTTCCCGTCAGGGAATTCATGGCTACTACTTCACTATTTTTGGCGCCCAGAATTTTTGCCAGCATGGGTTTGGACCGCAGCCGGGCATCAAACCAGGGATTGCTGCCTTCAAAATGTCCATCAACGCCTTTTGCGGCCCAGGCGTCCAGCACCTCCTGAACAAACTGCCCGGCAGTCCGGGGCTGAAGGCCCAGAGAATTTCCACAAAAGTACAAGGCTTTGTTGCCTTTAACCTCCGGATGGAAAAACCGGTCCTTATAAGCTTTGAGAGGGTCTTTGGCATCCATGGCCAAAGCAAATTCCTTCGAATATTCGTACTTCACCAAGTCTGTTTGTTTACCAGGGCGCAGCAAGTACTACCTCACTGCTGTCAGTTTTTTTCCATGATTGTCCCACACTTTGGACATCGGGTATGATCGGGGTTGCCCCAGAATCTTTCCATAATGGGTGGAAGCTGATTCACAATATCTGTCACCTCCGCATATTCCTCATAAAGCTTTTCCCCGCAGTTTTCGCAATGCCAGATAAAACCATCCATTTCCCCCTCTCTTCTGTATCTTTCAAATACAATTCCAATGGTGCCCGCGGGTCTTCTGGGGCTGTGGGGCACTCTTCCGGGCAGGAGAAACATCTCTCCGGCTTTGATCAGGATGTCCCGGGGTTTGTCTTCGTCAATAACCTTCAGGGTAATGTCTCCTTCGACCTGGTAGAAGATTTCCTCCCCCTCGTTATAGTGATAGTCCTTCCTGGAGTTGGGACCGCCCACCACCATGACGATGAAGTCGTCATTGTCCTTAAAAACCTGCTGGTTGCCGATGGGTGGCTTTAACAAATGGCGGTTTGCTTCAATCCAGTTTGCGAAGTTGATTGGTTTAGAAAGTGGCATTTTTTCGGGGTTTAGCATCAGCGTTTTAATCCTGTCAATTTTTGACAGAATGGGACACGGGCGGGAACTTGTACCGCCCAGCCAGAAAAGTCCCTGTCAAATTTATGGCAAAAATATTCAAGAATGAAAAGATGCGGGCTTTTCGCTTAACCGGAAGGACGCCAAGGAGCATTAAAAAGATATCTTTCCGAACTTATTTACCAAAATTTTTGCTAAACGGAAAATCCGGCGCTGAAGGCAAGGTTGACTCAGAAGAAAAATTATTTTATATGGTCAAATAAGAGTTATGGTTTTTCAGCTCCAACGATTCTTTCCCTGTCATTTAGGTCCTTGATCATCCTGATTTTTTGATAGTTCAGGCTGGCAAGTAAGTCAGTGACTTGTCTGCCGAGTCGTTCGTGGATTTCGAAATATAATTTCCCGCCAGGGTTTAGGGCTATCTTTCCTTTCTCTGCGATATGCCGATAAAAAAGCAGCGGATCCTCCTCGGGAACAAACAGGGCCAGATGCGGTTCGTGATCCAGCACATTGCGGTGCATACCGGCTTTGTCGCTTTCGGGAATATACGGCGGGTTACTTACGAGGATGTCTAACCGGTTAAAGGGCAGCGCCTCAAAAAGAATGTCCGACTGGGCAAAAGCAATTTGTACCCCGAAGCTTTCCGCATTGATTCTGGCCACTTCCAGGGCAGCAGCACTGATATCCACCGCCCAAAGGCTGGGAGCGTTCATCTCCAGTCCCAGGGTCACCGGAATACAACCCGATCCAGTCCCAATGTCGAGGATCCTCAATCCCGCACCCTTGTTTTCCTTTATAATTAGGTGGACCAGTTCTTCCGTCTCGTTTCTGGGAATAAGCACCGCCGCATTGACAAAAAAATCCCGGCCATAAAAAGGCGCGGATTGAAGAATATATTGAATGGGCATACCCTGACTCAGTTTTTGCTGCGCTTGTTCCAGCGCCGGAGGTACAGGGTCAATATTTTTTCCTCTGTGCAGGTCCGCACGATTTAACCCTAGAAAATGCTCAAACAACCAATGGACCAGGTTTTCTGCTTCCGCTTCCGGATACAGGTTTTTAAGCTGCAGGGTGTAATCCTTAAATAAGGTTTTGATCTCCATAAGGGGCCTGCTATAGTCGTTATATTATGTTCCAGTAAGCTACCAACTTCTTCATTTCACCCCCGATCTGCTTTGATGGTTCCATTTGCCCTTCGCTGATGTTTACTTCTGATCATTCCGCCCGGGCTTCCAGTTTTTTTTATCTGACCATGATCATTTTAACGTAGTCTTTTTCCCTGCCACGCAGTACCACCATCAGGAGACCTTTGGG
>DATGOS010000013.1:0-6246 GCA_035305725.1 Cyclobacteriaceae bacterium | reverse complement strand
ATTCGGATTGGCAGAACCCTTTCCCGATTTTTATAAACGCAGGGGGCCAAATGACCAGCTCAATTTTGGACTGATCGGGGCCAGGGGGATGGGCTGGTCCAATATGAACGCTCACCTCAAGATGCCCAGGGTAAACTGTGTTGCTATTGCGGATATTGACCAAACTGTGCTGGACCGGAGGGCCGGGGACCTCATGAAGCTCAGGGGGAAAAAGCCGCGCCTGTACAAAGATTACCGGCAAATGCTGGAAGACAAGGATATCGATGCGGTGATCATCGGCACTCCGGACCACTGGCATTGCCTGAACCTCGTGGATAGCCTATCGGCGGGCAAACATGCCTATGTGGAAAAACCTTTGGCCAATTCCATTGAGGAATGTAAGTTAATGCTCAAAGCGGCCGATCGATACGGCAAGATCGTTCAAGTGGGCCAGTGGCAAAGGAGTGGCTCCCAGTACGCGGATGCCATTGCCTATGTCAAATCCGGGAAGCTGGGGCAGATACGCCTGGTCAAATGCTGGGCATATCAGGGATGGATGAAGCCGATTCCGAAGCTGCCCGATACGCCTGTCCCCGAAGGGGTTGACTATGACATGTGGCTTGGGCCGGCGCCCAAAAGGCCGTTTAACAAAAATCGTTTTCACTTTAATTTTCGTTGGTTTTGGGATTATGCCGGGGGCCTGATGACAGATTGGGGCGTGCATGAAATTGACATTGCCCTTTATGCCATGGGTGTCACCGCTCCCAAATCCGTAATGGCATCAGGAGGCAAGCTGGCGTACCCTGACGATGCATCCGAAACGCCCGATACGCTACAGACCGTGTATGAATTTGAGGGTTTCAATATGCTGTGGGAACATGCGACGGGGATCGACGGCGGGAACTATGGGTATACCGAGGGCATCGCCTTTATAGGGAACAATGGCACCCTGGTCGTCAATCGAGGGGGATGGGAGGTTATACCGGAAATGGAAGAAGACAAACCCAGGACCGACCGCGTGGAAAGGATAAAGCCTGACGGAAAGTCCGCGCTGGACCTTCATGCCGTAAATTTTGTGGACGCGATTACATCAAACGATCCTTCCAGGCTGGCCTGTGGGATCCATACAGGCAGTGTGGCCGCGATCAACGCCCATATGGGCAATATTGCTTACAAAACCGGGGAAAAAATATTTTGGGACGGCAAAAAAGAAGCTTTTACCAGCGCTAAAGCCAATAAAATCATGCAGGCCAAATACCACAACGGCTGGAAACTGCCCAGGGTGTAGGGGAATGTACAGCGTACCAGGTGCAATGTAATAGGTACTAGGTACAATGTACAAAGTACTAGGACAATTTGGTATTTTGTATGTAGTATATAGATGTTGGATACGAAGTACAGCATACTAGAACGTACCAACGGTGAATATCTTAATAACCTAGTACCTCAATAACTCATTAACTTAATAGCTCAATAACCACCGACGTCAACCTATTTTCGGCCATGCACAAGTTGAGAACTAATAATAGCGTATGTGGTATCTAGTAAGTAGATGGTAGTACCAAATACAAACCCATACACGACCATTCATCATTCATCATTCATCATTCATCACTCATAATTCATCACTCATCACTCATAATTCATCACTCATCATTCATCATTCATCACTCATAATTCATCACTCCTTCCTGAAGCTCTCATAATAGCCCTGAATTTGCTCCGGCGTCAGGCCCTTGTGCACCAATAGCTGATTCCGGAATGTAAGGGACTTGCCCATTTTAATGCCGATGGGCTCCCGTCCGGGAAATGCTACATTTTGCATACTGTTGGCACTTCTTAAGATCCAGCCTTTGTAGGATGGCAGTTTATCGGGTTCTGCCATGATCACAATGCCGCGGGTGCCATCTGAGGAGGAACTGAAACTTCCCGACAGGTTCATCCAGGGGCCGGCTTGCACGGGCAGGTTGTGGGGTTCTACTTTACCCGTCGTTGACTGGAATTGAACATCTTCCGGCAACTTGAACCGGGGCGAAAATCCGCCGTAACCCTTTGGGTCCTCTGATCCCCCGATCTCCACGCCTTCAAGCAAGGCGGTCAGTTTCATGTCAAAGGTAAGGGCATAGACGTCGTCCTCAAGTCTTTCATAGGTGACCACCAGGTCTTCCCGGATTACGGGCGTATTGTCTTCGGTCCGTATCCAATTGATTTTAGATTTTAATTTACCTGTGTTCTTTTTACTTTTGGTGGAAGTCCTGGTCACCTCCCAGGCTACGCCTTCACTGATCCAGGGATCGCCCACCCTTTTTCCCTCTGCATACAACTGGTGCCAGGAAAGAAATATCCCGTGGTGATGCAGGTGGTCTGCCGGAAAATCTTCTGTGAGCACTTCGCCGTCCAAACCATGCAGAGGATGAATATAGCTGGCCCGGGGAAACTTCCCGTCCAGCGATTTTGTGGCGGTCTGGTAGAAAAAACGCGGCTCACCATCCTCCAGCATCATTATTCCTTCCTGATCCTTGCGGAATTCAATGCCCTGGGCATTGCCCGATGCCTGAAGAAAAAACAAGGCCGATATTAGAAATGACAAACGCTTTACGGTATACATCATGGTATTGAGTACTGAGTACTGGGTATTGAGTATATTGAGTTATGACAGGTTATGGCTGATATTGATCCTCGTGGCCTACCTAAAAACTTACTACGAAATCCTTTACTTTCTTTTTAATACTGTCTTGACTGCTTTTACAATGTTGGCGGCGTTTAGCCCGTATTTCTCCAGAAGCGCGGTAGGCGTGCCGGATTCACCGAAAGAATCATCCACCCCCACATATTCCATGGGAGCGGGAGCGTTTCGGGCAAGGGTTTGCGCCACGGCGTCGCCCAGGCCTCCATGGTACTGGTGCTCTTCGGCGGAAACACAACATCCAGTTTTGGTCACGGATTCAAGAATGGCTTCCTGGTCCAGCGGTTTGATCGTATGGATATTGATAAGCTCCACGCTGATCCCTTCTTCCCGTAACAAAGCTTCGGCCACCACGGATTCCCAGACCAGATGTCCGGTAGCAAACACGGTCACGTCAGTACCTTCTATCATTTTCCAGGCTTTTCCGATTTCAAATTTCTGATCCGCCGGGGTGAAAATCGGCCAGCTCGGCCTCCCAAACCTCAGATATACCGGCCCTTCAAATTCCGCAATGGCCATGGTCGCCGCCTTGGTCTGGTTGTAATCGCAGGGATTGATCACGGTCATGTTGGGAAGCATTTTCATCATGCCCATGTCTTCCAGGATTTGATGGGTGGCGCCGTCCTCGCCAAGGGTAACCCCTGCATGGGAGGCACATATTTTCACGTTTTTTTCGGAGTAGGCAATGGACTGCCGGATCTGGTCATAAACCCTTCCGGTGGAAAAATTGGCAAAAGTGCCTGTGAAGGGAATTTTTCCCCCTATGGTCAAGCCCGCCGCAATGCCCATCATATTGGCTTCCGCTATACCCACCTGGAAAAACCTTTCGGGAAATTCTTTTTGAAAGGCCCCCATTTTTAAAGAACCTATTAGATCCGCACAAAGTCCCACTACATTTTCATTGCGGCGGCCGGCTTCAAGGAGACCGTCACCAAAACCTGAACGGGTGTCTTTTTTTTCCGTATAGGTATATTTTGTGTCTAAAGTTTTTTCCATGTCTTATTTTTTATCACAAAGCAGATGACGAAAAGGTAAGAAAGACATACCGCTTTATGCGATGATTTTTAATAATCTCCCAAAGTCTCTTTTAACTGGCCCAGGGCATTTTCCAGTTGCTCGTCGTTGGGGGCAACGCCGTGCCATTTATGGGTGGCGGTCATAAAGTCCACCCCGAAGCCCATCTCCGTATGCAACAGGTTCAGCACGGGCTTTCCGTTTGTCAGAAGCTCTTTGGCCACCTTCAGGTTCGTTATGACTTCCTCGATATTGTTCCCGTTTTTGGTTTCGATCACCTGCCAGCCAAAGGCTTCCCATTTGTCCTTCAGGTTCAGGAGGTTCATGATCTGTTCGGTGGGACCGTCGATTTGCTGCCGGTTCACATCAATGGAGGCAACAAGGTTGTCGATCTTGTGGTGGGGCGCATACATGGCCGCTTCCCAAATCTGGCCCTCCTGCTGTTCACCGTCTCCCATCAGTACATAGACGGTCCGGTCATCTCCGTTAAGTTTTTTGGCCTGCGCGGCACCAATCGCCACGGAAAGGCCCTGTCCCAAAGATCCTGAAGCTACCCTGATGCCCGGCAGCCCTTCCTCTACCGCGGGATGTCCCTGCAGTCTGCTATCGATTTTCCGGAAGGTTTTCAGTTCGCTGGTTTCAAAATAGCCCGATCTTGCCAGCACGCTGTACCAAACCGGGGAAATATGCCCGTTGGACAGAAAAAAAAGATCCTCCCCAATACCGTCCATATTAAAATCCGGACTGTGCTTCATGTGGTGAAAGTATAGGGCAACAAAAAATTCAGTACAGCCCAATGAAGCTCCGGGATGGCCGGACTGAACTTCATGGACCATTCTAAGGATATCTCTCCGCACCTGGGAACAAAGATCCTTGAGTTGGTCGATCGAAAGTTTTTCCATTACAGGGAATTTATTTTAGTATTTGTGCAGTATGATCTTTAGTATTGACTTTTTCAATGATGTCTTCAATATAGCCGTTTTCATCGATGACAAAGGTGGTCCGGGCGGTTCCCATATAGGGACGGCCAAACATTTTTTTCTCTACCCAGGTGCCAAAAAGCCCGTGAACGGATTTATCCTCATCGGCGAGTAAAGCGAAAGGGAGTTCCTGTTTGTCAATAAATTTCTGATGGGATTTTTGCGAATCGGAGCTGATGCCCAATACAACATATCCGGCTTTTTGCAGTGCTTCATAGTTGTCCCTGAGGTTGCAGGCCTGTGCGGTACATCCCGGTGTATTATCCTTGGGATAAAAATAAAGCACTACTTTTTTACCCTGAAAATCAGACAGTTTTACAGGATTACCATCCTGGTCCCTCGTTTCGAATTCAGGTGCCTTGTCTCCCACTTTTAATGACATAATCAGTTCTTCTTAAATATTTCGTTTATATATGGCCAAGTTGTTGGCCTTGTCTTTTACCCTTAATAAAAACCTGCCTTTCAGCGGTTCTTTTCCTTTTCTTTCCGACCATATTTCAGTGGTCTTGTATTCATACCGCATCAGCAGCCACTCTCCGTCCACAAAAGCCTCAAAACTTTCGATACCGGACCGGTTGTCGCTTATGGAAAACCGGATTTCGTTGGCGTTTATTCGTATAGGCCTGATCCTCGGCGGAATTGAATCCTCTTCCAGCACAAAAGTACCAAAATTTCTCGTTTTAAAGCGTATATTTTCGTTTATCCATTCCCCACCCAAAAATCGTTTATAGCCATTTTCGTATTCCAAATACATATGGGTCCTGCTTTTGTCCCCTTGATAGCCCCTGACGTCCAGGCTGACCTCGACCGCGTTTCTGAGGTATTCAGTAGGATCATTGACACGGACAGCCATACCCTCCGGCCTGTCCTCATAGCTTAATTTCACAAACAAGTCATCCAATAGGGAGTCATCCTCAAAGTTTAGGGAGATTTTGCCGTCCGTCAGCCAATATTGCTCCTGGAACGGCACCTTAGCGATGACTTCCGGGTGAATCATCTCATTGCATAGATCAATGGAATCGGGGATGCCCAGGTTCAGGTCCCAGAGATAGGTGCGCCGGTTGCTGCCCTCATAAGCCATGGGGATTTCTATCCTGTAGCCGTGCACATAGACGCCCGCCAGCGTGCCGCTGCCCGGGGGGGTGCCGTTGACCACCATGATGTTGTTTTGGAAGCTGATGGCTTTGCCCCCGGCAGTAAGGTTGAACCCCTTTATTTGCTGGCTGTCCGTTGTACCTTTGAAATGCAGTTTCAGTATCGTCCGGTTACCATACACGTCCCGGAGCAACACTTTTATTTCCCTTTCCTCCCCTGCTTTTGTCTCAATGCCTCCACTAAAGGCCGTGTCGGGCCGGTAAAAATGAAAAAGGTTGTTGGGCATCTTGTACAGTCGCGTAAAGCTGTTTCTATATGTATGGCTCAGCAAAAAGCGGCTCAGGGTAAAATTCACCCTGTCCACGTCTATGGCAAACAGGACGCTGTCCCCTTCGTAAATTTCAAAATGGGGAAAACCGTTGGTGTTGTACATGTCGTCAAGTTTGTCAAAGGCACGGACTTCTATGCCCACCTTACCCACGGTCTCAATGG
>DATGOS010000012.1:0-2528 GCA_035305725.1 Cyclobacteriaceae bacterium | reverse complement strand
CTGGGCGAGACCCTGGACGACCTGGACCAGGAGTATACAGGTCTGGCGCTCCTACAGGAACAGGGGAGGAGAAGGGTAGAACTGGACCAGTTGCAGACAAATCTTGATCTGGTCCATCTTGACCTTAAAAATGAGAAGTCGCAGTACCTGCCACGTTTGGATGCAAATTTAAGCTATTCCCGGATGGGCTTTGGGTCCAGCCTTAACCAGGTCTTCAATTCCCAGTGGTACCCGGGATCCTTACTGGGTGTGTCTTTGGAAATACCGATTTTTGACGGCCTGGCCAAAAGCCATCGGATCCAGCAAAAAAGGGTACAGATCAAGCAGTTCGAAAACCGGATTTATGATCAGGAACAAAGGATAGCCACAGAGGAATTGGAAGCCAGGGAAAATTTAAAAAACAGCCTGAGTTCCCTCGAGGTGCAACTTGAGAACCGGGAGCTTGCCCTGGAGGTATTCCGCATCACAAAAATTAAGTATCAGGAGGGCGTGGGATCAAATCTTGAAGTGGTAGAAGCGGATGCCGCGTTAAAAGAAGCGGAAACCAATTACTATGGTGCCCTTTACGATGCGTTGATCGCCAGGGTGGACCTGGAAAAAGCGCTGGGGATACTACGATAAGAGCGTTTAATCCAGTTTTGTTGAACACTTAGAAAAGCCCAAGCGGGCAATAACCGATAAATTTCGCATAAGCTATGAAAACACCTAACCTATTTTTGCTCCTGGTTGCCCTGTTGGCATTTTCCTGCAACAGGGAGAAAGATCCCCTCGATGAAAAGAAGGCATATTTGGAGACCTATAAAAAAGAAGCTTCTGAATTGAACGCAAAAATCGTAGCTCTTGAAAAGGAAATCGCGAGCATGGATCCGGACTTTGGAAAAGAGCAGCGCAAGTCACTGCTGGTAACCACCAAGCCCGTGGAGACAGGGCGTTTCGCCCACTATGTGGAAGTCACAGGCTCGGTGTTGTCCAAGAAAAATGTGAACATCAGCGCGGAAGTTTCCGGAAGGATACAGGAAATCAAAGCCGTCGAAGGCATGCGGGTAAACAAGGGGGATCTTCTGGCCGAAATAGATGCCGAATCCATTGATAACAACATTGCTGAAGTGGAAAAGCAACTGGAACTGGCAAGGTCCGTTTTTGAGAGGCAAAAACGACTGTGGGATCAGGAGATTGGAACAGAAATGCAGTTTTTGGAGGCCAAAAACCGAATGGAAGTTCTTGAAAAGTCTTTGGCCACCATGGGCACACAAAAGGACAGGACCGCCATCCGGGCACCTTTTGACGGTACCGTGGAGGAAGTAACAGTAAGGCTTGGCGAGCTGGTCCAGCCGGGTACGCCCGTGATGAATTTTATCGGCGAAAGTGACCTGTATATTGAGGGGGATGTTTCCGAGCGCTACGTGGGCATCCTCAGCAGAGGGGATTCCGTAGAGGTAAGATTTCCTTCCCTTGACCGCAGACTTACCACCAGGATTACGGCTGTCGGGGGTGTCATTGATCCGAACAACCGTACTTTTAAGGTGGAAGCCTACCTGCCCAGAGGAGAAAACGTGAAGCCCAATATGATTTCCGTCATCAAGATCCGGGACTACGAAAATAAAGGTGCCGTGATGGTGCCAACCTATCTTATCCTGCAGGATGATAAACAGGAATACGTTTTCACAGTCGAAAACGAAAGGGCGAAAAAAACTTTCATCAAACGGGGGAGATCGTATGATGGAAAAACTGAGGTGCTGGAAGGCCTAAAAGGAGATGAACTGCTGGTGGACAAAGGCTTCCGGGAAGTAGGGGATGAATTTAAAGTCAATATAGCCCAACTGTAGTTATGGAAGAAAACGAAATGGATAAAAAGAAAGTGATCAGGGAGTTTGGGCTATCCTCTTTTTCGATAGATAACCAGACCAGCGTTATCATTCTGTCCCTGATTATCACGGTATTGGGAATCGTGGCATACCGAACCATGCCTAAGGAAAGCTTTCCGGAGATTGTAATCCCCACAGTCTACGTGGGGACTTCCTATCCCGGCAACTCTCCGGTAGACATGGAAAATTTGATTACCAGGCCCATCGAAAAGGAACTTCAGGCCATTAACGATGTAAAGGACATCCGCTCTACTTCAATCCAGGACTATTCCTCCATCGTCGTGGAATTTAATCCCAATGTGGACATCGCCAAGGCCATACAGGATGTCAAAGACGCGGTCGATAAGGCTAAGAGTGAGTTGCCGTCTGATCTGGACCAGGATCCGGATGTATTGGAAATCAACACCTCGGATTTTCCAATCATGAACGTGAACATTTCGGGGGATTATCCTGAGCCGGATCTAAAAGAATATGCGGAATACCTTCAGGATGAAATAGAAAAGCTTGCTGAGATATCCAATGCTGATCTGGGAGGTACCATTGAGAGGGAGATCCGTATAGACGCCGATCTTTATAAAATGGATGCCCTGGGAGTGAGCTTTTCGGATATTTCTGATGCCGTAAGCGCGGAAAATGTGACCATGTCCGGCGGGAATGTGCTTG
>DATGOS010000011.1:0-5066 GCA_035305725.1 Cyclobacteriaceae bacterium | reverse complement strand
GATCGGGGGTAAACCGGCCCTGTGTCTGATCATATTGATATATTTGCGGGCCTCCTCTTCCTCACCGAGCTCAATACAGGCTTCGGCATAGTTGAGCAAGATTTCGGAATACCGGATATATCGCCAGGGGACCGTCTGGGGTTCGAACTGTTGGTTTACTGAGACATCGACCATCTTCCGGCTGTAATAACCCGTATAACCTCCGTTGTGCGGCGCGAAAGGACTATTTCTAGTATCCAGTCCCCATTCCTCTACCACAGACTGGCTGGCTTCATCCCAACGGTGCCATACGCCCGCCTGGATTACACCCTCAGGATCGATGCTGGCTGCGTCCGCCGGCCTGTCTTTAAACCTTGCCCCCTCATACAAAATATTGGCGTAAAATCGAGGCTCTCTGTTTTCGTAGGGCAATGCCTTATGTTCCGGATTATCCCAGCTAAACTTGCTTCCATCCGCCATCTCATAACTGTCGACCAAATCGCCCAAAGGGGTAATGGTGCTCACACCCCCATAGCCATTTGGCGTGCTAAACCGCCCATAACCCCGGGCGTCCGCCAGCGGGTTTACATATTTTACAAAGATATCCTCTGAGGTACGTGTAAGCGTGTGTAGATCAATGATGTTTTGAACAACCTCATCCGGATTTGGATCGGGCCGGAACAATTCATATACCCCCAGGTCCATAACTTCTTTAGCGGCATCTTTAGCGGACTGCCAAAGCGCCTGCCGATTAGCTCCGGAGTACCCGATTAACTCTGGATGGGCGTAGCCGGGGAATAGGGTGCTTGTACTGTGGTACAAATCGCTGGCAGCAAACAACAGCACCCGTGATTTCCATGCCAGTGCAGCCCCTTTGGTCGCTCTACCATCATCATCGCCGGACTGTACCTCTGGCAGTAGCTCAGCAGCTTTGTCCAGTTCATCGACAATGAAATTCACGCATTCCTCATAGGTGTTTCGGGGGATTTGAAATTCATCATCCAAGTCATAGTATTCGGTGACCAGGGGCACACCACCAAAGTAATTGATTAAGTAAGAGTACAAAGCCGCACGCAAAAAGGTCACTTCCCCGGTCATCCTTTCCCGCAGGGTTTTTCCGTCTTTGGTTCCTTCCGGCCATTCAATCTGATCCGCAAATTCAAAAAACGAGTTGCAGGTACGAATGCTTACGTAATATTGATCCCAGGAACGGTAGGACCCTCCGCGGTTGGGGATATTGTCCGGTGTCGCCAGCGTAAAGTCGAAGTTCAAGCCGGCAAAAGTCTGGTTGGACTCGTCCACCAGTCCGGCCTTGGCTCCCTCCCGGTACACCAGGTCCAGTTCGTTGTATACACCGTTTATGACCAATTCTACTAATGCGGGGTCTGACCATACATCAGCTTCTGAATACTCGTTTAATGGCTGTGTTTCCAGGACGTCCGGATCACAGGAGTAAAGTACAAATTGTGACAGAAAAGCAAACGCCAATAAAGGTATTGATATATTTTTCATGACTTGATTTTTAAAACATTAAGGATAAACCGACATTAATCACCTTGTTGGTGGGATAGACCGTTCCGATCGTCAGATTGAAAGGGGATTCCGGATCGAAATCCTTAAGGCCTGTGAAGGTCAGCAGGTTTTGTCCGCTCACGTACACCGAAGCCTGGGACAAGCCGACTTTGGCGGCGAGCGTCTCGGGCAGCTCATAACCCACCATCAGGTTCTTGAGCCTTAGGTAGTCTGAACTTTTCATGTAATAGGTGTTGTTGTAGCCGGGATTTGCGCGCCAGTATACCCCCACGCGGTTATAGGCCCTGGGTTTGTCCGCGGTTGGATTATCGGGAGTCCATCGGCCTTCCACATTTGATTTCAGGTAGTTAAACCCTTCTCCTTCACTTTCTTTGTAGGTGCTGCGCACAGCACCGGCAGCCCCTTGAAAAAGGATGGAGGCATAGAACCTTTTGTATCCCAAATCAATGGATGCCCCGCCTGTAAAAGTGGGCACAGTAGAACGGTCATCCCTCACCATGTCCAGGCCGTCTATTTTTCCATCACCGTTATAATCTTCGAAAATCAGGTCACCGGGCTGGGCGCCTTCCATGTGCGGATACCTGTCGAGGTCTGCCTGATCATCGAATACGCCCAGGACCCTATAATTGAGCGTGGATCCCATGGGACGTCCTGTGGTCCTTTGGTATTCAGGTATTCCCGGCTCTTCATCCCAAAACAATATTTTATTTTTTGCCAGGCCCCCGTTCACGGAAACGCCATAGCTAAAGTTGCCTGCCGTGGAGTTGTATCCGACCGTGAAGTCAAATCCTTTGTTCTCGACTTCTCCGATATTCTCCCTGGGAAGGGTAAGTCCGGATGATCCCGGCACAGAAGCGTTGCGGAACGCCAGGATATTCGACCGCAGATTATAGAAGTACTCCACGGAGAAATTGATCTTACCGTTAAACATTTCGCCATCCACGCCGAGATTTGTCTGGCTGGCCACCTCCCAGGTGACGTTGGGATTTGGAATGCGTGAGGCGCGCATGGTTTGGGCTTCTACGTTTCCATTGAAAATGTAGTTTCCGGAACTTGCCGCAATATTGTAACTGGCCAAAAACTGGTAAGGGGAGATCCGGTCATTTCCTGTTTGTCCCCAGGAGCCGCGCAGCTTCAGAAAGTCCAGGGCTTCAACATTCCAAAAATCCTCTTCCGACAATACCCAGCCTAAGGAAAAACCGGGGAAAAACCCAAATCTTTTCCCCTTCGGAAATATGTAAGAGCCGTCCAGTCTCCAAACCACTTCGGCCAGATACTTGTTGGCAAAGTCGTAGTTAATCCGGCCAAAGGTATTCAACCTGCTATTCACACTTGCTGAGCCATTGTTGTCCTTTAATAAGTCTCCTCCGGCAAACAACTGGTCAATGGCTGTTGACGCAAAGTACCTTCTACTGGCCGAGACAAACATGGACTCGCCTTCAATTTTCTCCCCGCCGACCAGGATGTTCACATTATGGCTGTCTCCAAAATCCAGGTTGTAATTCACCAGCAGGTTCATAAAACTGCGGTGTCCGTCAGTGAAGGACTGGGACAAACGGGGGTCTGAATAACCCGTATACGCACCCCGCAACAATGGATCGTTGTTTTCATCATACGACTGTCCATCCCATGAATACAAAAGCCAGGGGGTTTGCCATAGCTTGTTGTTGTTTATGTTTTTGTCAAAGGATAGATTTCCCGTCAGCAGCAGCCCCTCAATTCCGGGAATTTTGACGTCAAGCTTCACATTGCTTTCCATCACATAGTCCTTGTCCCGGCTATAGCCCGTTAAATCGGTGGCCATCAATGGGCTTTTACCCAACTGCACATCGGGACCCGGAAGGCCGTTTGGCCAATAGGCGGTCACTATGGGCATGGAATTGATGATCGTATTCCATATCTGTGAGGTGGCAACCGTGGGATAATTCCTGTTTTCCTGGCGGCCCATCAAATTCACGCCCACGTTGATGTAGTCAGAAAGTTTCACGTCGAAATTCCCCCTAAAATCCACCTGGGAATAGTAGGTAGCACTGTTTTTATAAATTCCATCCTGAAAATTCGTTCCGGCTGAAAGATAATACTGGATGTTTTCAGACCCTCCGCTTATGGAGACATTTCCATAATGTTGGGGGGCATATTGCTCCAGGGTTTCTTCAAACCAATCCGTATTGGGATGGGTCCAGGGCGAGGATCCGTCCTGGAATTTCTGAATATCATCGGCGGAAAAAGGTTGCGGGGTTCCCCGGTACAGGTTCAATTCATTCATCATCGTGGCATACTCGGCCGCATCCGCCAGTTCAGGAATCACCGTGGGACGGTTCCATCCCTTATTGAAATTCAGCCGTACAACAGGTTTGTTTTCCGTGCCTCGCTTAGTGGTGATCAGGATGACGCCGTTAGCGGCCTGGGAACCATATATGGCCGCCGATGCGTCTTTTAAAATAGAAATGCTTTCGATGTCCGCCGGATCAAGGCGGTCCATGCTGCGGTTTGCAATACCATCAATTACAATTAAAGGGTCACTGTTACCCAATGTGTTTACGCCCCGGATCCGAAGGGTGCTGGCGTCTCTGCCAGGTTCGCCGCTTCCACTTATTACAGTCAGTCCGGACAACCTCCCCGCCAGTGCGTTGGTATAGTTAATCGTCGGAGATTCCATGATTTCATCTCCTCCTACCACACTGATAGCACCGGTAATGGTGGCTTTTTTCTGCGTTCCATAACCCACTACCACGACTTCATCCAAAGCGGAAATATCTTCTGCTAAGGTCACGTTGATCACGCGTTGGTTGCCTACGGCAATGCTTTGGGATTGAAAACCGACAAAGGAAAAAACCAATGTCGCGCCGTCGGGTACGGTGAGCGAATACCTGCCGTCTATGTCTGTAGCCGTTCCCAAACCCAGTTCCGGTATTGAAACGGTTGCCCCCGGGATCGGATCGCCGTTTTGATCGACCACCGTCCCAGTGACGGTGATGTCGGCAATTTCCTCAGACCCCGGTTCCGGTTCCTTATTCGCCAGCCGCACATTGATGTTTCGGTTGACTTGCTTAAACCTTAAATCTGACGTATTCGAGACCTTTTCCAACAGGCGGTACAGGGATATTTGATCTTCCTCTATAGTAAAGGACATGTTATAGCCAAGTACCGATTTGTCGTAAACAAACCTGAATCCTGTCCTGTCTTCTATGGCATCCAACAGCGCTTTGACTTTTGCATCCTTAAGCCTGATGCTTACAAAAACGTCCAGCTCATTGGCCGGCTGGTTATAGTTAGCTTCATGGGCAGACGCCAAACTTCTCTGTCCCCATGCGGAGGAAGTATTGGAAATAATGCAAAATGTCAATATTCCCAGTAGCAGCTTACTCCATTTGATTGGAGGGCATTGTAAAATTATTTTCATGGTTTGAGTTTTATAATGGTGAATACTTGATGTGCAATAGCTTTAAATGTTCCTGGCGAGGATCAGCAGATTTAATCCAGGCATTGATGAGGCCCTGTTGGTTTCTTTTCATAGATTATTTGAGCTTTAATATTACATTTTTTCCCTGAAT
>DATGOS010000010.1:0-6922 GCA_035305725.1 Cyclobacteriaceae bacterium | reverse complement strand
GTTATGCTAAATTTGGAAACTGCATTATGGCTTCGTCTATGGTGCTGACCGGCCGCTGGCAGCTCTTATTGAAGCAGACGTAAATTAAAGCCTTTCCATCATTTCCGGAAGCTTTGCCCTGCAATAAAGGAATATTTTCGTCGGGAACGCCGCTGGCAGCCAGGACGGTATTGGGATGGTAGTTTCTCCTGAGGTTCCGGGCCAGTGCGGGAGCCTCATTTCCGATTATGGCCACTTCGGCCGTGGGAACCAGCAATTCCAGGTATAAACTGGCCCAGTTGGCCATAAACCCGATATCGGAAGCAATTAAATTATGGAGGGAGGCCAACATAGCTTTGGCCTGTTCCTGGTATTTGGCATGGTAATAATAAATCCCCAGTTGATGGAAATTCCGGGCCATCATGGAATTTGAAGATGGGATTACATTGTCGAACAATTCTTTTTTATTGGCAATCAGGTCTTCCGCTTCCGGGTTGTTGAAATAAAAATAGCCGTCTTCTTTATCCAAAAAATGATCCAGGCAATAGTCAGCGAGCTTTTTTGCTTCAGTCAGCCATTTTTGTTTGTCACTTGCCTGATACAAGTGGATAAATGTCTGTATTACCGCTGCGTAATCTTCCAGGAAACCGGGCGTATATGCTTTGCCGTTTTTAAAGGTCCGGTATAGCAAACCGTCGTTCATCATTTTTGACAAAAGAAATTCGCCGTTGTCCGTAGCCAGTTGGAGTATCCCTTTATCGCCCGTGGCCCAGAAAGCATGGACCAGGCCGCTGGTCATTAAACCGTTCCAGCCGCTAATGATTTTGTCATCCAAGCCGGGTCTGATCCGTTTATTTCTGGTCTCCCTAAGTTGCTTCTTGATGTTGTGTAGCCTGGAAATCAGTACATCAATAGGCAGGTCAAATTTTCGGCCCACTTCCTCATACGTTTGGGTTTGAAACAGGATGTTCCTTCCCTCTTCCCAGTTGCCGCTGCTCTGTATGTTATACAACTCCGAAAACCAGTCGGCGTCATCCAAAATAATTTCATCCAGCTCCTCTTGGGTCCAGGTATAGAACTTCCCTTCGACCCCTTCGCTGTCAGCATCCAGGGCTGCATAAAAACCGCCCTCTTCGTCCAGCATTTCTTCTCGCAGCCAGGCGACCGTTTCATGAATTTTTTCCTCAAAAAATGTATCCTGCTCAACCTGAAAAGCCATGGAATATAAGCCAAGCAACTGCGCGTTGTCGTAAAGCATCTTTTCAAAATGAGGGGCAAACCATTTTTTATCCACCGAATACCGGGCAAATCCGCCGCCGACCTGGTCATAAATTCCCCCCATTGCAATCTTTTTGAGGGTGAAAATTACTTTTTCCCGAACGGCCTGCTCGCCCGTAAGCAGACTATAGTCTAGCAGGAACGACCAAATGGCTGGCATCGGGAATTTTGGACTCCTGTTCATTCCTCCCCAATCCGTATCAAAATTTTTAAGCAGTTGGGCCACGGCTTTGCCCAGGAGCCCGGCAGACAAACGATCCCCGCTGTCTTTTAGTCGGTATTTGGAAATTTCACTGGTGGCGATGCTGTCGGCAAATCCTTCGGCACTTTCCAGCAACTGGTCGTGATTTTCTGTATATGCCCCGGCAATGTTGCGCAACAGCGTCTTCCAGTTTTTGTTGGGAAAGTAGGTTCCTCCGTAAAACGGTTTTTGATTGGGCATCAGAAACACATTGAGCGGCCAGCCTCCCTGTAGTCCCATGACCTGTATGGCCTCCATATAGATATTGTCAAGGTCAGGCCTTTCCTCCCGGTCAAGTTTGATGCAGACAAAATGCTCGTTCATTATTGCTGCCGTATCCTCGTCCTCAAAACTTTCATGTGCCATCACATGACACCAATGGCAGGAGGAATACCCAATACTCACCAAAATCGGTTTGTTTTCATTTTTTGCCCGGTCCAAAGCTTCCGATCCCCAAGGATACCAGTCCACCGGGTTGTACGCATGCTGAAGCAGGTAGGGACTTTGGCTGTTGATCAGTCTGTTGGCCTTTGCTGACATATTTGTTCATTTAGGGTCTAAAAATACATTCCCAATTTCTCTTTAACATCGGCAATCTCTTTAGAAAAATCAAATTCAGGGGTCAATCGTTCCATTCTCTGGACAAGGTCCTGAAGAAATTGGATATGGGCAAGGCTTCCAGGATGGAAGGGCCTGTGCTGTAAGGCAAGGTTTATTTCAGCGATTTGTTTAGCGGATTCCATGCTGTCCTTGTCCAAATAACAGTTTTGAAATTGTTCCCAAATATAATTCTCAGCCACCGGACTGGGATGAAGCATGTCTTCCGAGTAAAAGCGGTAGTCCCTGAGGTCGTCCATCATTAACTCATAGCTGGGAAAATAAACAAGCCCCTCATAATCCTGTCCAAGCTGATGAGTGAGGACGCGGAGGAGGCTCTTACTGAGCTGGTTTTTGGGTATTCCGTCTTTGGAATGCCTTACCGGACTTACCGTCATGACAATTACGGCAGAGGGATTCACCCTTCGGAGGACTTCATAAAAACGCTTGAAATGATCCAGCATCTCTTCCAGGCGCAACAGTCTTTTATCAAAGAGGGACTGGGGTTGTTTGTGACAGTTGGACACAAACTTTCCGTTGGTCTTCAGTTCATAGACAAATGCCGATCCGAAGGAGAATACAATATGGCTTGATTGGGCGAGAAATTCTTTAGTCAAAGCCTGGAGTGTCACGATTTTTTTCAGAAGCTCCGTTTTATTTTCGGCGGATACAGAGGAATGCATACCATAATGATAAGATCTTTGCTGCTGGTCCAGCACCAGGTCGCCATCCGCTTGCTGATCCAACAGGGACTGAGACAACAGTTGAAACATGCTGACGGGGTTGAATATGGTTCCAAAGGGGTTGTCCAGGATATTAAATTTTCTCTGTTGAAGCTTTTCGGCAAGCATGCCGGAAAAACAGGAGCCCATGGTAAAAATCTTGCTTTTGTAGCTGATTTTTGAAGGAAAGGAGGGAATATCAAAAGTGGTACGTAGTTTCATTAGACCGGAACTTCCTGAAGGCGTAACAAAACTAATAAAAATTAGCGGGTTTTTGAGGGTTGAGGAGTTGAGGGTTGAGGAGTTGAGGAGTTGAGAGTGGAGAAGTTGAAGGGGCGGGAAGTGGAACAGTTTAATCCAGCATGCCATGAAGGCGCTCGCAACTTTCACACTTCCCGGTTTTTACACTTTTCAACCCAAAAGGCGCATCAAAGGATAATGTCCACAATGGCTTTTATGGGAACATAAATGCCGCCTTTTAGGCAGACGTAGTCATCGGTAACGGCCCAAACAGTAGTTTTTACCTGAAGCAGCGCGCCGTCTATGGTCTTTAGTACAATGGTGACCTTATTGTGATCAATATTGCCGAGAACCAGCGCCCGGTCGAGGTCGAATTTACGGAGCCGTTGAAGCACCTGTTCGGATATTACTTCAGTTTGATAAAACCTAAAGGAATTGAGTTGTTCTTTTTGAACTGTGGTTATATTTTCCATGGTAAGAATGTAATGTTGTAGACAAATAAACTGATGAAAACCAGCGTGTTAAACTAAGCTACAGACCTACAATCTTAAGTTCCGGAAGAGGATAGACCGGGGGGTTTTAAGGGTTGATAGGTAATTATGGAAGAATATATCGGGGACAGGCGGCGAGGGGACCGTTCCGGTTCGGAGTACTTCCCATACGGAACATTCGAATTTATTTTCCTTGCCGGAATTTTTGGGGTCAGCCAGCCCAAAAAAGATTTCCGGCTCAACGGCAGGGACTTCATCCGAAAAGGAAACTGCCCGGATGGTTTCCTGACTCCCCTTGTCCTCAATGAATTGATATGCAGGTATTTTTCCCTGCTGGTCTTCCATTCCCAGACAAGGGGAAGAAAAGAACAGAAAGAAACTGTATCCCAGGAGAAATAATCCCTTCATTGCGTTTGATTTAACATGAAAAATAGAGAATTAATTTAAAATATTTACAAAAAGACACGCATATTTTTTTTCAAACTTTTTTCTTCAATTATTAGCCGGATGATTTCTGAAGAACGCTCCTTATTTAGGCAAACGGACACTGAAAATATCCGGTTGTTCCGGTAATATCATTATTGTTTTGTTTATTTGTACTGAACATCCAGTTTCCTGAATGACATTATTGATTGTCTATTTTTCCTTAGCCATTGCCATATCTTTCCTGTGTTCCTTATTGGAAGCCGCTTTGCTCACGGTAACACCGTCTTACATACTTTCGGAAGAAGACAAGGGAAAAGCTTATGCCGTCCGGCTCAGGAAACTAAAGTCTAACATCGACGAACCCCTTGCGGCCATACTTTCCTTAAATACAATAGCCCATACCATAGGTGCGGCAGGAGTGGGGGCCCAGGCCGTTGCCGTATTTGGGGAAGAATACTTTGGATGGATCTCCGCTGTCCTGACTGTGGCCATTTTGATATTCTCGGAAGTCATTCCCAAATCCATGGGAGCAAGATACTGGAGACAAATCAATCCTTACATGGGTGGAATTTTAGATGTCATGATTTACATGCTTTACCCCCTGGTAAAATTTTCCGTGTATATCACCAAAGCGTTTAGCAAATCCGACAACCAGACCACCAGTAGGGAAGAAGTCGCCGCACTTACCAGTTTGGCGGCAAAAGAGGGCGTATTTGCCGAAAATGAATCCAAAATCATCCACAACCTTATCCGGTTTAAGTCCATCAAGGTGAGCAGTGTAATGACGCCCCGGACCGTGGTATTGGCCGTAGAGGAGAACAAGACCCTGCGTGAGCTTTTCGCGATAAAAAAGACCATGAGATTTTCCCGGATACCGGTCTTTCGGGAGACCATTGACAATATAAGAGGGTATGTTTTAAAATACGATATCCTGGAAAAATTGGCCAGCGACGAATTCGACCATTCTATTAAAGAACTTACCCGGGAGATAACGGTGATTTTTGAGCATTATACCATTCCTGCTGTGTTGGAAATCCTGATGAGCAAAAGGGAACAAATTGCGCTGGTGGTGGATGAATATGGTGGCATGGCGGGTATTGTGACCTTAGAGGACATATTGGAAACCTTACTCGGGCTAGAAATTCAGGACGAGTCCGACAGGGATGTGGATATGCAGCAGTTGGCCAGAAAGCAATGGACGGAACGCGCCAAAAAACTTGGTCTGATTTTCGATCAGGAAGACGGGAATCAGGACTGATTCTCCCTCCCTGGCTTGTACTGTCGTGTCAAAATTGCCCGGTTAAATGAGTATATATGTTAGAGCAGATTTTAAAAACGCTGAATATTCCCGCGCTGAACCAGATGCAGGAACAAACCATAAAATCCTGGGACCAGGCGCGAAATCTGCTGATCCTTTCCCCCACAGGAACCGGCAAAACCCTGGCTTTTTTATTGCCGATAGCCGCTCGGCTTACTGATGCCGACTCCGTGCAGGCCTTGATCGTCGTTCCTTCCAGGGAACTGGCCCTTCAGATTTTTCAGGTTTTCAAGGCAATGAAAACGCCCTATAAGGCTACGGTGTGTTATGGAGGGCATGAGATGCGGCTGGAAAAAGATAACCTTGTCAATGTCCCTTCCGTGCTGATCGGTACTCCCGGACGGTTGGTGGACCACCTCCACCGCAAAAACGTTGACCTTAGAACGGTAGACACCCTGGTATTGGATGAGTTTGACAAGTCTCTGGAATATGGTTTTGAGCCCGAAATGAGGACCATTCTGGGCCATCTTCCCCATTTGAAAAAAAGAATCCTCACCTCTGCCACGGAAGAAGTAAGCCTTCCTACTTTTTTGGAGATGGATGATTACAAAAAACTGCATTTTTCAGCGGAACTGGTGCCTGACAATCTTCGACTTAAAATGGTAAGGTGTGAAGGAAACGACAAATTTGAAGCGGTCGTCAAATTGCTGTCCAGGCTTGCAAATGCTCCTACAATGGTGTTTTGCAACCACAAGGCGGCAGTAGCCCGGATCAGTGCGCTGTTGCGCGACAGAAAAATCCCCCATGAAACCTTTCACGGCGACCTGGACCAGGAGCAGCGGGAAAAAGCGTTGATCAAATTCAGAAACGGAAGCAGCATGATCCTCCTCAGCACCGACCTGGCTTCGAGAGGCCTGGACATTCCTGAAGTACGGCACGTAGTGCATTATCAAATGCCCCAGACCGCGGCGGCTTTTGTACACCGAAACGGCCGCACCGCCCGGATGGAAGCCGAAGGTACAGCCTATTTGTTGCTGTCGGAATCAGAATCCTTACCAAAATATCTCGACAAAATTCCCGAGGAGGAACAGGTGGGGGAGGTGCAGCCTGTGCAGAAACCGGAATGGGAGACACTTTATATTAGTGGTGGCAAAAAGGATAAGATCAACAAAGTGGATATTGTGGGTTGGCTGATGCAAAAAGGCTTGCTGGAGAAGGATGAACTGGGGAAAATAGAAGTTAAGGACTTTGCGAGTTATGTAGCGATAAAACGGGATAAAATTAATGCACTGATTCCATTATTGTCTCATGTTAAGATTAAGAAGAAGAAAGTAAAAGTGCAGGTATCGGATTAATCGGAAACTGGGTTGGGTTTTCGAAAGATAGAAAACGGATCGTGAATAGTCAGACGGGTAAAGAAGGCAGGCAGGTTGTAATCGTCGGAAACGGCATAGCGGGGATTACCTGTGCCAGACATATACGAAAAAGGGATGCGAAAGCCCAAATAAAGGTTATCTCAGGGGAATCAGAATATTTTTTCAGCAGGACCGCCTTAATGTACGTTTATATGGGGCATATGAAATTCGATCATATAAAACCCTATGAAGATTGGTTCTGGAAAAAAAACCGCATTGAGCTGTTGAAAGATTGGGTCCAGGACGTGGACTTTGAGAACAAACGGTTGATTTTA
>DATGOS010000009.1:0-3583 GCA_035305725.1 Cyclobacteriaceae bacterium | reverse complement strand
AAATCAGTAAAGGGAAGGTTTCTACAGACTACAGCATGATCTATCCTGTAAGGTGATGGCCGGAAACTTAAAAATTGCCCTGGTACAACCGGACCTGCACTGGCAGGACACCGCAGCGAACCTCGCCCACCTGGAAGAGATGATCTGGTCCATTGGCCAGGCCGTGGACCTGATTATTCTGCCTGAAATGTTTTCGACAGGATTTTCCATGAATGCTGCTGAACTGGCTGAGCCCATGAATTTTACCAGTACCAAATGGATGAAGCAAATGGCTTCCCAGACAAAGGCGGTAATTTCCGGTTCGGTCATCATCAAGGAGTCCGGCAAGTACTTCAACCGGATGCTTTGGGTGAATCCGGAAGGTGAAATCGCTACCTATGACAAGAGGCACCTTTTCACTATGGCTCATGAAAAGGATCATTATGATCGGGGAAATAAAAATAATATCGTCAGGCTTAAGGGCTGGAAAATATTGCCGCAAATCTGCTACGATTTGAGATTTCCGGTGTGGTCCAGAAACACTCCCGGTGAAAACGGTGGGGACTTATATGATCTTGTCTTCTATGTCGCCTCCTGGCCCGCCTCCAGAATTTCAGCCTGGGACATTCTGCTAAAGGCCCGTTCGGTGGAAAATCTCGCCTATTCCATTGGTGTCAACCGCATAGGCAAAGACGGCAACGGGGTGGTATATAACGGCCATTCGGCGGCTTATAACTTTAAGGGAGAAACGCTGGTTTTTTCCAACCAGGAGGAAAAAGTGTTGTTGGTAGAACTGGATTATCAAAAGCTACAGGACTTTAGGGAAAAATTTCCCGCGTGGAAGGATGCTGATGGTTTTAAACTACATTGACTTCTTCGGTATAGGAGATCAGGAAGTACGGTTTTCTATATTTTCCGTGATGAAATAAATAATATGGCTTCTCAGCCCCAGGACAATCAGCAATTGGGCGAGCAAGTATGTGCCCACACCCAAAACGGCTCCTTCTTCCAAGGGCCGGTAAAAATAATCAACCAGATGGATACCCTGGGATAAGAACAAAAGATAAGCCCCCAGAAAAACCTGCCAAAAGCTTGCCGGATTGGATTTCCCGAAGCGTTCCCTGGCAACGGTAGGAAGTAGCACCATCCCGCACAGGTGAATAATTATAGGCAACTTTATAGGATAAAGTTGGTTGTGGATCAAAAAATACAGAAAACCAGCCAACAGATAAACAGGAGAATTATAGACAAATAATTTGATAAAGTAGAACCGGGACAACTGAAAACCAGGTTTCTGAGCAAGCATGAAGGACAAAATATAACAGAGGTGCATGATGAAACAAGCACCAAGGCCGTACAAGTAGAGGCCGGGATTTAGCATAAGCATATCCCCGAGGAGTGAAAATATCAGGGCAGAGCAGATGCTTTTCCTTAAAAAGCTTCCTCTTATCAGGAGCGAACTTTTAATAAAAAAGACGATGAGGGAGAGGATGATTAGGGGCTTGCTGACGACCCGGTAATCCCCCAGGTGGTTGGCTGTCAGGATCAGATCGACAATACCGGCCAGTAAGTACAAATACAGCCAGAATACGATGTTTCGGTTCACCATTGATAATCTGCTTTTGCCATCTATATTTAATTTAATTCAATAAAAAAATATAATGGCTTAAGATGCATTATTATTTTTAACTCATGCGTAGTTTAGAGGAAGGAATCCACGGGAAATCACGATAGCACTGGCTCTAAAATACCTGATTTATTGTTAAATTGTAATGAAAACACCTACTAAAATAATTCTTATAGGGAGCATTATTTGTGTGATCGCACTAATATTTTTTTATCCCCGTCTGGATCTCTGGAACAGTGAAGGAAGTATGCAGGGTGCCCAGCAACCTGCACAACCGGATCGTCTGGCTGTGGAAGTGGTTCAGGTCGAGCCGCAGCGACTGGAAAACAACCTGAGCGTCACCGGAAATATAATCCCCAATGAAACTGTGGCCCTGCGCTCCGAAATATCTGGCCTGGTTACGGAGATAAATTTTGAAGAAGGGCAGTTTGTTAAAAAAGGGACACCCTTGGTTTACCTGAATGATGATGAGCTGACCGCCCAGCGGGCCCGGCTGGAATATACAAAAAAGCTGTATGAGGGGCAGGAAAACAGGCAAAAGCAGTTGCTGGAACGGGAAGCCATTAGCCAGGAGGAGTACGACATTGTATTGAACCAGTTTAATACCAATCTCGCCGACATCAACTTGATTGAGGCCATGATCAGGCAGACGGTAATCCGGGCGCCGTTTGACGGAGTACTTGGTCTCCGCCGCATTTCTGAAGGAGCTGTGATTACTCCCAATGACGTCATTGTTGATGTGGTGAACATAGATCCCATCAAAATTGATTTTTCCATCCCGGAAAGGTACGCCAACGTCATACAGCAGGGAGCAACGATTTCTTTTACCAATGATGCCATAGAAGGAGAAGCCTCGGGAAAAGTATACGCCATTGCTCCGAATATTGATCCCGCCACGCGGACGGTCCAGTTGAGGGCCATCAGCCCCAACAAGGACAGGAAGTTTCTGCCGGGAATGTTTGTGGCGGTCAAGGTGAATCTTAATGTAGTGGAGGATGCCATTATGATTCCTTCCCAGGCGCTTATCCCCGAGCTGGAAGGGTATAAGGTGTTTGTGGTAGACTCAGAAAACAAAATTGACGAGGCAAAGGTGTCCATTGGGCGAAGGACGGAACGGGAAGTACAGATCACCGAGGGATTGAGGGAAGGTGATTTGGTATTGACGACGGGAGTGATCCAGGCCAAACAGGACATGCAAGTGGAAATTACAAAGACCCATTAAATGGCAAGTTTAGCATCAATCAGTATCAACAGGCCAGTATTGGCCATTGTGCTTTCGATTACCATCGTCCTGTTTGGGGTCATTGGGATAAGTTTTTTGGGCATCCGGGAATATCCAAGTGTGGACCCACCGATCATTAACGTCAGGACTACCTATGTAGGGGCCAACTCTGATGTGATTGAAGCCCAGATTACTGAGCCATTGGAGGAATCCATCAACGGAATCGCCGGCATTAAATCCCTCACCTCGATCAGTAATGACGGAAACAGCAGCATTACCGTGGAGTTTGATGTGGGTGCGGACATGGAAGCCGCCGCCAATGATGTGCGGGACCGTGTGTCCCGGGCCCAGCGAAATCTCCCTCCCGATGCGGAGCCTCCCATAGTTTCCAAACGGGATGCGGACACCCAGCCGATTGTGTTCCTTAATGTGCAAAGTAACCAAAGGAGCCTGTTGGACCTGTCGAACATTGCCGATAATATTTTTAAAGAGCGCCTGCAGACTATCCCCGGCGTAAGCGAGATCAGGATCTGGGGAGAAAAGGAATATGCCATGCGATTGCGGATGGACCCTATTCGGATGGCTTCTTACGGCGTTACCCCGCTAGATGTCCTCAATCGGGTGCAAAGCGAAAATGTGGAACTGCCATCAGGAAGGATTGAAGGGAACAATATTGAACTTTCCGTGCGGACAAAAAGCCGGTTGGTAACCCCTGAAGAATTCAACGACCTGATCATCATTGAAAACGACAACAA
>DATGOS010000008.1:0-6064 GCA_035305725.1 Cyclobacteriaceae bacterium | reverse complement strand
GCCTGAGCGCACCCCTGGGATTGTCCCTGATCCCTCCCCCGGATGAGGCGGTGTTTAGCGCGATATAATAGTTGCCCTGGGCATCTTTTACAGGGCCATAATTGAATTCATGGTAATTGCCTGATATGCCAAAGTCATCCGTAATGGTTTGGTAAAGATCGGCTTTTCCGTCACCGTCTGTATCCTTGATGCGGGTCAGTTCTGGCCGCTGCAGTACCACAATTTCCGAGTTGCTTTCTACCAGTATGCCTAATGGTTCGTGCAGGCCGTCCGCGAAGAGGTCCCATTGCTTGTTTTTTGGGTTGTAAATCATGACCTCTCCCCGGGTGAAGCAGGCAATCAGCCTTCCGTCCGGCAAAAAGGCGATGCCCCCCGTCTCGGCTTCCAAACCTTCAGGAATGGCGATATGCTCTACTTTATAAGAAACGTTGGTTGAGTCTGCCGGATTTACCGCTGCTGTCAGGCTCAGCGAATGCCACAGGAAGCCCAGAAGAAAGCAAGTGCGTTTCATTTATTTTCCTTTTGCTTTTGTCATAATAATAGTGAATTCGCGGTTGTTGCCGGCCGGAAATTTAATTTTGCCGCTTTCTTCCTTCCCATGGGAAGCCTCATATACCACCCCGTCTATAGGACTGAAGACAAACCATAAATCTTCGTTCAGTTCAGGCAATCTGAACGTCCGGATCAGTCCTGAGCCGTCAGGCTTGGGACGAATGAGCTCATACACATCGAGACCGGACAGGCGGTAATGAAATTCCGGATAACGATCCACGAGCCGGTAACCTTTAAACTCAGCATCGGGAATGGTACCGGGAGTTTTTATCCGTAAGGGATAGGTGGATCTGTCGCGGTAAAAAATTTCCCCCAATACTTTCGCATAAGCATTCTTGTGTCCATGCCAAAGGTCGGTGTTGTCCAAAAAATCCCCTTCCCAGGCGAAGCGCAGGCGGCAGGATTCCGCGTCCCAACAATAGGACAGCCCATGGGGGAGGTTTACCGCTATACTTGCCAGTCCGGACCCTTCGATAAACACCCGGTAAAGATAAGGGGGAACGGGCTGGTAGGGATGCAGCGCAGGTTTTTCCTCTTGTTGTTGTGAATGTTGTGCGTGGTCTTCCGGTACTTTCTTCTGATTAGCGGCGGTTTCTTCCCTTCTCGAAGGAGGAATATTTTCATCATTCCTGATGTCCGGCATGTTTTCATCGGAGGAAACGTACATGACACCATACATCACAAAACCATGCCCGGGATAGGTACAAACGTAAGGATATGCGCCGGGCCTGTTGGGCGCCGTGAATTCAAGGGTCTTACTTTCTCCCAGATAAATGACAGGAATTGACCACAATACCTGGGGAAGATCCGGTATGTAATCCATTTCGGGACCTTTTTCCGCAAGCTGCAGGGCCGCGTTGACCACTTCATTCCGCGCACCGGGTTGGGTGATCAGAAAGTTGTGTCCCATATCATCCTGATTGGTAAAAACGAGCTTTACCTTTTCTCCGGGCTTTACCGCAAACCGAACCAGGTCATATTGCAGTCCGGTGACTGCCTCGATATTAATTGTCCTTACACCATCCGCTTTGCTTTGAGCGGCTCCCTGTAGCACGGGCAAGAGGAGGACTAGAACAAATAATACACTTTTTGTGGATTTTAACATAGCACTTGTTTCAGCAATTCATAGGTTCTGGATCCGGATTGCCCGCTTTATTTGGAAGTGGGGGTAAAGACAGATAAAATTGCGGTTGGTCCCCCGATAGCGCTGATTTTTAGACACACAGATATTTCGGAGAGCAGATACTAGACTTCTATATTCATTCCCTTTGTGGAGAAGATCCGTTTGGTGATTTTTCTGTAGTTTTCCCCAAAGATTTTCATTCGCTCGGCTTTGGAAATGGATGCGTCCAGTACCTTGGACAATTCCGTGGCATAGGATCGGCTCGGACCATGTCCCCCCCAAACAATCCGGTCCGCGCCTAGAAGCCTTACCGCATAATCCACCGACCCGGAATGTGGATCGGCACCGCTGAATTCGAAGAGCACGTTTGCATAGGGCCGTATGGCTTTCGCCCCCAGCTCCCAGTCTCCGCCCGCATGGCCGCAGATCAGGGGGACATCCGGAAACCGTCGGGCGAGTACCGCAAGATCCATGGGTGTGGATTCTCCGGGGAGGTTGCCGCCGCCCGGAAACCTGGGGTCCCCGCCTACCTTGATCCAGGTGTGAATGTAAATGGCAGCCCCCAGTTCGGCGGCCAGTTTGATAATGGGATCGCTGTTGGGATGATCGCAGGTAACGCCTCTTTTGTTTCCTCCGACATACTTGATGCCTATACAGGGGCCATTCCGGATCCACCTGATCATTTTTTCACAACTTTCCTCCGGAAAACCCGGATCGATGGGGATGATGCCGGATATTTTTTCCCTGTTCCTTTCAAGGATCGCCAGCTGTTCCTTGTCATGGGGTTTGGGGTCCAGGGGATCCTGTAATGTACCACCGATATCCACTGAAATTACCCGTTCGATACCCATGCGTTCGGTGTAATACATCATTTCATGATGCTGCTTGATGGGGTCTGACCCGGTTAAAAAGCCGTGGTAATGAGAATCCCAAATCCTGTAGTCTATGAGATCCTGTAAATTGGGTAAGCCATATAGATGGGGGTCAATGGCAAATGGTGTATTCATGAACGGATTATGCTAGATTCAATTTTAAAGGAACAATGTTTTTTTATTCATTGTGTTAGGCTTGCAAAAACTTTTGGGCATTGTCTTCCATAATGGCTTTTGCCTCGTCCTGGGTCAGGGGGCTTTCCATAAGTTTTAGAATACCGGTTTCAACGGGAAAAAACGGTGCATGGGATCCAAACAGTATGCGGTCCTGGGGCACCGGTAGGACAGATCCGTTCCAGGGCTTGCCTTCGATCATCCGGCCTACCGCGCCGCTTGATTCCACCCGGGCGGTGTCAAAGACGATTTGCGTTTCCTTAATCATCCGGTCCATTAGCGGGTTACCCACACGGTGATTCCAGTAGAGTAATTGAACCTTTGCCCCGGGTTCTTTTTTCAAGACCTCCACCAGGGGCTCCATCGAAAATTGTCGTGCAAGTACGATCGGGTGGTGGTTTCTGGAGTCGTCCATGTCCCCTACGATCTGCAATACTAGGCCTCTTTTAGCCACCTGGCTGACCAGGGCAGGAAAATCGGGATGGTTGAGGTCAAAGGTCTGATAGCTTGGAAAAATCCTTATCCCTTTCATGGCGTGAACTTCATGGCAGCGGCGAAGATCTTCCTGCCAGTCTGGCCAGGCAAGATTTACGGTACCAAAGGGGAGGAGCATACCTTTGCCGTGCGCCTTGCATTCCTCGGTGAGGCGGGCGTTAACCCCTTCTATATCTTTATGAAAAAGGGATTCAAAACTTCCCGCCCAGGCTTGGGATACCCTATGGCTGCGCAATTTTTCCACCAGATCTTGTGTGTTGCCGTACTTAAGCTGGCGGAACGGCCAGGCAAACAGGTTGACATTGGTGTCGGTCAACATGGGACCCGGCTTTATGTTTTCCGCAACTTCAGAAGCCTGAGGCTTTGCCAAAGCGTTAAATTCCACCGGTACGGACACTGCCGCAGCCGCCATTAGGGAGGTGCTAAAAAATTTACGACGGTTTACTTTTTTCATAAATACATGCTAAGCCTCACTGCAAAAAGTAAGCTGAGGGCTTTATATGGCTAGGTTATACTTTAATTAGCTGGTCTTTATTGTCATGAACTTTTACAATGGCCGAAATAATCTGGTCCATCTCCTGCTTTGTTCCCAACAAGGCCCCGGAACCCCAGAAAGATACCAGGGTCTCATTACATATTTTATCACAATTGGGAAGATGAAGGCTTTCTTTGTATTCCCGCAGCCGGGCGGGGGAATACATCGTCTTGTAACCCTTCAAGCCCAACACGTGGTCCACCCAGGGTTCACGGTGCAGCCCGTTTTTAATATATGATCCCATGGGGATTCCTTCAGCGGCCATGGCTTTTAAAAACTGGCTGCGGTCGGCATTGTTGAAATGCTCCTTATGGTAGGAGAGCCCATAGTGGTAATAGGACCCGCTTTCTGTGCCTTGATACTGTTTCTGGGGTACCAGTCCGGGAAAGTCTTTCAACTGGGAGGAAAGGTAGTTCGCGTTTTCATTTCTGATGCGAAACCGTTCCTTTGCCCCGGGCAACTGGCCCATCAAAATAGCGCCTTCAAACTCATTCATGCGGTATTTCGGACCTATTGTTTCGTTTTTCCCCCGGCGGGAAGCGCCACGGTTCTGGACCGTATAACATTGGTCCATCAACTGTTCGTCGTTTCCGACCACCGCCCCGCCTTCACCGCAGGCAATGGCCTTGCTTGCCTGGAAGCTGAAGCATCCCAGGTCACCGATCATGCCGACGGCCTGTCCCTGGTATCTGGAAAAAGGCGCCTGACAGGCATCTTCAATGACCTTCAGGTTGTGCTTTTTGGCAATGGCCATGATCCGTTCCATATTTGCGGGAAGACCCATAATATGGACCGGCATAATGGCCTTTGTGTTTTTGTTCACCTTCTTTTCTACCTCATCAGGGTTCAGTTGAAATGAGTCTACATCAAGATCCACCATAACAGGTAAAGCCCGACTGGTTAAAATGGAGGAAATGGTACCCATATCGGTGTAGGGGGAGGTAATGACTTCATCACCAGGGCCGATGCCCAAAGCTTCCACACAGGTGCTCAAAGCCTGGGTTCCTGAGCCTGTGCCCACACAATGATCCGCGCCGATCAGTTCGGCAAATGCTTTTTCAAAAGTAGGAACATTGCCGTCTCTGGATTGTATCCTGCTCCAAATTCCGCTCTTCGTCGTCTTCACAATGGCCTCTACCATTTTGTTGTCAACATACGGCCAGGCGGGCCCTATTCTTCCTTTGGCGCGTACGGGCATACCGCCAAGGGCCGCCAGTTGTTGGTTTTTCTTGTTTAGTATATTTCCAAGAGACGGGAGAGATGTGGAGGCTGCCACGGCCAGGGAGCTGGCTGAAAGTTTCGTGAGGAAGCTCCTCCTGTTAAATTCGTTTTTCATGGTCTTCGTCATTAAGTGCAGTGAGCCTGCGGGTTCAGTAACCGGAGGCTGTACGGATTTTTGTAGCCGCTATGCCGGTAGTGAATTGTTTGGCAACAATAGCCAGACAGCTATACCTTATTGGCCAATTCCGAAAATTTTACAATTGACGCTCAATATAAGCTTTATGTAAATTTATCCCCACCTTAGGCAGGATTATTTTACGGAGAAGGGGCTTTTTCCATATACATTGTCCGTGGCAGTGGTTTTTTCGGACAGCCCCCTTACTGCCCCACTTGGTTCAGCATGTTCTATAAACCAGTTTTGATACACGGCGCATTTGTCCTCCGGAATTCCCCGGACGGCCACGGCAGGTTCCGGGGGGTAAAAAGTGTTGTTGTAAATTTCAATAAAAGTTCCGGCGACTTCTGTTCCGTCCTTCCTGTCTCTTCCTCCATGCATGTCAAAGCAATGGCTCAAGGATGTCCCCAGCTCAACGTTGTTCCTTGCCACATACCCGCACCCCGAGACCCCTGTACCCGCGATCGAGTGGCGGTTATGGTCAAAAAGATTATGTTCAATAAGTGAAGAAGCTGCAGCATGGCTTATGCCGTATCCCAAGCCGTTGTACTGGCAGTGATGGATATAATTGTGATGGATGTGGTGTCCACTTCCCTTCCGCAGGGAGATAGCACTTCCGGAAAACGCAGAAATATCACAATTGTCAACTCGGATGGAAAAATCGCTGATAATACCCCGTGATACGGGAAACTTATAATAATAATCCCTACCCAAACCTTCGGGACCGAAGGAGCGTTTGTGGTGTTCAAGATGACGCTCCGGATTTGGTCCCTGGATGCGGAGGCCGGTAATCCGAACGTCCGGGCCCATTGCCCGGATCATTATCGGTGTTTTTAGCGCATCGCTTTTCAGCAGAGCACCTTTGGAACCTTTGTTGCCCCGGCTTCCGGCCAGGGTGACCCCTTCGGGGAGTTCAA
>DATGOS010000007.1:0-3900 GCA_035305725.1 Cyclobacteriaceae bacterium | reverse complement strand
TTGCCTGTTGTTCCAAAAGATCGAGGTTGGGCCGGGCCCGATGATGGCCATATAATCCCCTTGGGCGGACCTGTAGGCATTGGTTCCGCCGGAGCGCGGGATTACATCCCCTCCCATGTTGAAATCATTCCATAAATAAAGCTGGGCATAATCGATGATCTCTGGGTAGTTGGGATCCAAAAAGCCCTGGAAATCGATATAGGTTCCGAAAATGTTTTCTTCACTGACTTCCGCCTCGGGTGTTTGGTCAAGGTATTCCTGGCATGCGCCCAACAGGAAAACTAATGGAATACAGAAAATAAGACTCAAAATCTTTCTCATTGCCGTGCTGTTAGGAGGTGATGTTCTAACTGTCATAATTATCTGAAATTCATGCTTACCCCAAAATTAAACCGCTTCAGTACCGGATAGGTCAGCCTTTGGTCTGAGGTGGATGGTCCGCCATAATCAAGATCTTCGTACATTTTGGACCATAGAAACAGGTTGTTGCCGCTTAGCCTGATCTGGAAATTGCTCAAGCCTATCCTGCTTATCCAGGCGTTTTGGATCAGGTAAGCGATTTCGGCACTTTGAAGTCTGAGGTAAGCCCTGGAAGTGGGCACATATCCCCCCGAAGCGCCCGTGGTAAGCCGATAATGCGGCGAGACTGCCTCCGTCGTGTTGTTGTTTTCCGGAGACCACCGTCTCTCCAGGTCCCAGGGGAAGAGCCGGGTCAGTGTATTTCCGAAAGTTCCCGCATATTGCCCGGTACTGCCTTCCACGTTGTACACGCCATAGAACCTGACATTGGCACTCCAGTTTTTGAAGCTGAACCCCACCGCCGGGGAATAGGTATATTGTGGTCTGGAAGGGTACCCGTAAGGCACGTTGTCATTGGCATCCACGATCCCGTCAGAATTGTAGTCCACCCGGCGAAAATCGCCCGGAAGCAGGTGGGTATTGTTTGTTCCTCCGACAGTGGTATACACGTCATTCCAGCTCGCCATCACACTGTGTTCACCCTGTTGTAGGATGACCCGCGGCTGTCCGATTTGGTATCCCGCCAGCTTTTGATAATCCTCTATCAGCGGCGGGTCGCCCTGTGCGATGACCTTTTCTTTGGCAAAGGTCCAGGAATGGGAAGCCCAGAGGTGCAGTCCGTTTAGGAAGTATTTGGAAAACTGCGCCTCAAACTCCCATCCTTTTATATCCACCGCCCCTTCGTTTGCCGACACCGGCGGCGCTCCGTAATAACCCGGTACGGGCCGGGAGGCACCGGTAAGGAAAACATTTCGGTGGTTTTCGATAAAATAATCAAAACTGATGGTAACGAGATCATCAAAAAAGCCCGTTTCCACGCCAAAGTCCCTTTTTCGGGCAGTCTCCCAGCGGATGTCCTCGTTCGGGATATTTCCTTCGTACCGGAAGGGGTAAGCATTTTGGATGTAGGGCGCGCCAAATCGGTAAAGGGTTTGGGCGGAGCTTGAGGTGGTAGCGGGATAAACCCTCCAACTTCCCACATAAAGCCAGCGGTCTATTCCTTCATCACTGCCCACCTTGCCGTCCGAATACCGGAATTTCAAATGATTGACCACGGGTAAAAGTGGTTTGAAAAAAGGCTCGCTGGAGGGAATCCAGCCAAAAGCCATGGAAGGGAAAAATCCAAACCGGTATTTGTTTGAGAATTTTTCTGAACCGTTGTAGGCCGCATTAAATTCCGCAAAATACTTACTGTCGTATCCATAAGTCACCCTTCCCACCCAGTCTTCCCGGTAGCTGGTAAACTCAGAACCTGTGGCTCTTTCCTGCCTGCTCACCAGTGCCAGCCCGGTAACCGCATGTTTGTCAAAGTTACGCGCATAGTTGATGGAATATTGGTAGTACAGGTTGCGGTATACGTTTTCCGGCTGGGCCGTCTCATTGCTATAGGAGTTGGGCACCTGGGTCCAGTCATATCCGGCCGAAGTCGCCCCCGCGACGTTCCAAATCGTATATTTTTCTTCCAGTGCTTTCAGCTGCTCCGGTGTTGTCTCCGGCGTGATTTCGTCTACAATTTCGGGAGCGATAAATTTGGACACCGGACGGCTCCCGGAAAGGTTCGGGCCTCTGGTCAGCATCTTGTTGTCAAAGGAAACTTTAAATTCCGTGGACAACCCTGGGGTAATAAACTCCAGCTTCTGGTCCAATATAAAATCTGTGGTTACATCGGTGCCTTTGGCCAAGCTGTAGCCCTGGTAGTTAAATTCAAGCACGCCGTTCACCAGGGACTGGAACGAGAGCCGGTCGCCCCAGGTACCATCGGAATATTTTACCGGCCAGGTATCCGGTGGCATGTGGTACATGGTAGGCCAGGCACTCCAGCGGCCGCCTCCGGGACTTTTCTGCACAAAAAACTGACCTGCCAGGTTTGCCGTAAACCTGGTGGTGGGTGTAATTGTAAAATCAAGGTTACTTCGCCAGTTCAGGCGATCAAACTGATAGGACGGATTGTAGCCCTGCCCCCTGTCCCGGATTTCCAGGATGTCCCCTTCATGCAGATAAGCCAGCGAGCCAAAATATTTTACAAAGTTCGTCCCGCCTGAAACATTCATGTTCACAACCTGGTCCAGGGCGAAGTCCCGTGTGAATTCCTCCTGCCAGTTGATGTTGGGCAGGTATTCAGGGTAGGTTTGGTCGCGGTAATGCAGAAGAGTTTCATAGGGGGTAATGTTTGCCCATCCTGATTCCGTGATGGGAAGTTCGTGGAGTATCGCATAATTCTTGTTTAACCGCCCGGTATATGAGTCCGCCATGGTAGGCACCATGGAGATGCTTTTCATGGTGGTAGTAGCGGTAAAACTCAATTGGGCTCTTCCCTCTTCTCCCCGGCGCGTGGTAATAAGGATTACCCCGTTTGCCCCCTTTACACCGAAAACAGCCGTTGCGGAAGCATCCTTAAGGACAGAAATGGTTTCAATTTCGTAAGGATTAATATTAACCAGTGACCTTTCGACCCCATCCACCAGCACCAACGGACCGGAGTCGTTCCAGGTCTTCATGCCGCGGATGAATAGCTGCGCACTGTTGGCCGCGGTTCTCCCCTGGGCGTCAAGTGCAGGTCCATAGTCGATACCGCCGGGCATCCCGGTCGACTGCAGACTGATCAGGCCGGGTATGGTACCTTTGAGAGCCGTGCCCAAATCCCCACCCTGTGCCTGCCGCCTGATATCCTCTCCGGTAGCCTGGGAAATGGCCCCCACCACGCTTTCCTTTTTCTGAACGCCATAGCCTACCACCACGACTTCGTCCAATTGTGAAACGTCCGGTTCCATGGCGACATTCAGCACCCTCTGGTTGCCCAGGGGGACTGTTACCTGCTGGTAACCAATGAAGGAAAAAACAAGGACCGCTTCATCATTGGGCAGGGAAAGTGAATATTCTCCCATCGCGTTGGTAGCCGTACCGACGGATGTTCCTTGTACAATAACATTTACTCCGGGAATGGTTTCTCCGGTTTCCGCATCGGTCACCGTTCCTGAGACAACAATGTCCTGGACCGGAAGAACAGCATGCGCCCTCACCGAAAATGCCCCAAACACCAAAAAGGCACAAAGGAATATTGGCGATCTAAGATTCAAGCACTTGCTGATCTCCGTCCATTCTCCCAAAATTACAGCAAACTGGGTAAGTTTATTTTTCATACTTTCGGTATTTAGCGGTAGCAAACTTCAGTTTATTGAAAAGGCTTACTTTATGGTTAGCCCCCGGCATTTTAACTTCCGATTCGACAGTCAGCGGATGTTTTTCACGCTACTTTTCCTCAATCCCCCGATACACCGTTGACAAACAGGTTCATTGCCTCGGGTGATCCATACATGGTCAGCCCATAGGACTTTCCAAGTCCAGGTTGACTGGCGGGGGTTTTCAGATAACGGTTAAATT
>DATGOS010000006.1:0-13783 GCA_035305725.1 Cyclobacteriaceae bacterium | reverse complement strand
TAAAGGCGGAACAGGCCCTCAGGCATTATGTGGAACTGGAAGATGAGGCTTATCAATGGGAGCATAAAGAGTCCTACAAGGTGGGCAAGGCGAGGGTTCACCACCTGCTGCTCACTTCCCAAAAATGGCGCGAGTACGTCTGGACCCACCAACTGACCCTATTTGTGCCCGAGGAAGTTACGACCGATCTGGCCTTGCTTTTTATTTCGGGTGGCTCCAACCAGGACGGAGAACCCAGGTGGAGCAAAAACAGCCGGTTTTTGTCCGCCATGGCTGAGTTAGCCAACCACAATAAAGCCATTGTAACCTTGCTTAGGCAAATCCCGAACCAGCCTTTATTTGACGGCAAGGTGGAGGATGAACTGATATCTTTTACGCTTCACCAGTTTACGCAAGAAAAAGACTTCACCTGGCCACTGCTGTTTCCCATGGTCAAAGGGGCTGTGAAGGCTATGGACGCGGTACAGGAATTTTCCGGACAAACCCTCGGAAAGGATGTGGAGGGGTTTCTGGTATCGGGCGCCTCAAAACGGGGCTGGACTAGCTGGCTGACGGCGGCGGTTGGGGATGAGCGCGTTAAGGCCATTGCCCCTATGGTCATCGATGTGCTCAACATGCCCGTCAACCTGAAATACCAATTGGAAAGTTATGGGGAATACAGTGATCAGATCAACGATTACGTAAAGCTGGGCATTATCCAGGGTATGGATACGGAAGAAGGCAAAATTCTGGCCACCATGATCGACCCTTACTCCTACCGTGAGCAGCTTCGCGTGCCCAAGATGATTTTTATCGGAACGAATGATCCCTATTGGACCGTGGATGCCATCAAGAATTATTGGAATGAGATTCCCGGCAAAAATCTAATTCATTATGTACCCAACGCCGGACATGACCTGGATGGCGGAAAGCAAGCCTTAACGGGATTAAGTGCTTTTTTTGCCCTGACCGCGTTGGACCAACCCTATCCTACAAACACCTGGAATGTTCGTGAAGAAGAGGATGCTGCTGTTTTGAGCATTACACTAAATGATCCTTCACTTCAGGGAGCTTCCCTCTGGTCCGCAACTTCAGCGGACCGGGATTTCCGCGATGAAAAATGGAGGGATGAAAAACTGAAAATATCCGACACCTCCACCATTACGCTTCGGCAAGCCTATCCCCAGGATGGCTATATGGCATTTTATGTGGACCTGCGTTACAGGCACCCCCACGGGGGCAGCTATACCGTGAGCACCAGGGTCTTCCTTATGGACAGCGAATAAGTGCTGTAGGAAACGTTGTAGCAGAAAAAAAGCCATGCCTTAGCCGGAGAGGAACCAATAAAAATAAGCTCAATGTAAAAGACCTTATTCCACGTTTATGGAAAACAAAAACCTGTTAAAAGCCGCTGCCGTACTTGTCATTCTTGTGTTGTTGGTGATTATCCTTGTTTACGCAAAACCATTTTTGGTCCCCTTGATGTTTGCGGCGATTTTGTCCATGCTGCTTTTGCCGGTGACCCAGTGGCTTCAAAGAAAAGGAATAAATAAAGTAGTGGCCATTCTGCTTTCCGTTTCTTCCCTGCTGTTATTTTTTGCGCTGGTGGTGTTGATTGTAAGCTGGCAGGTATCGAATATCGCAAGCGATGCCTCCAAGCTGGAAAAGGAAGTGACCGACAAATACCAGCAGGTGCAAAATTATATCGCAGAACAATGGGGAGTGTCGCAGCAGGAACAGGAGGAAATGATCAAATCCCAAAAAACCTCCTCCGGCGGACAAATGGCCGGCAACATCGCAGGATTTTTGGCGGGGTTGGGCGGCGTGTTGTTTAACGGATTCCTGGTCCTGGTTTACATTTTTTTGTTTATTTATTTCAAAAGCCGGTTGAAGGGGTTTATTGTCCGGCTGGTGCCTGATTCTCAGGAGGAAAAAGCCGTGGACGTGGTGGACAAAATCCAAAAGGTTTCACAGAAATACCTCTCCGGTCTGTTTATGATGATCGTTTGTCTTTGGATCCTGTATGGAATAGGATTTACGATAGCCGGGGTGAAAAATGCTGTATTTTTTGCAGTGTTGTGCGGAATGCTTGAAATTGTTCCCTTTGTGGGCAACGTTGTGGGAACCGTGATCACCCTGGCCATGGCCATGGTCCAGGGAGGAGGCACCCAGGTGGTCATCGGTGTGTTGATCACCTATAGCATCGTGCAGTTTTTCCAAACTTACATTTTAGAACCCCTGGTGGTGGGGGCTGAGGTGAGCATCAATCCCCTTGCGACCATTGTTGGACTGGTGGCTTTTGAAATACTCTGGGGTATTCCGGGGATGATACTGGCCATTCCTTTGCTGGGGATGTTTAAAATTGTGTGTGACCATGTAGAACCGTTGCGGCCATACGCTTACCTGATCGGTTCTACAAATAAATCCCAGGGCTCCGGAATAAAGGACAAAATCAAAAGCTTTTTGGAGAAGCTTAAGACCAAGATCAAAGGGTCTTGAACAGCGACGGCGAAAGGCGAAATTCGGTCTTTTACAAAATAAAAAAATTGCCTATCTTTATTAGCATCAACGCGGCGGAAGCTGCTGAACGGTATGGAAGGCAACCTGGGCAATGAGCGCTCCCAACGTAGCATGGCCATAAGATTACTGATCCAATGTACGTTACAGCTCGCTTTAACGTTTGGATACCAGCTTGCATTTTCTTTCCAACATACCTCCCCTACTGAAAGCCTGCGCCCACGGTCCCTATCAGCAGCCGACACCACAGCGGTCAACCTTCTCAATGAGCTGGCCAAACAACACTGGCGGGTACGCCCCGATTCCGCCCAGCACTATGCCCGCCAGGCATTGGATGAAGCCCGGCAAATCCGGTACCGCAAGGGAGAGGCCGAAGCGCTTCGCATTTTAGGTTGGTCCTACAATAATCAGGGGAATCAAGATCAAGCCAAAGCCTACCTCAATCAAGCTATTCAAATTTTTGAGCAGATCGCGTTCGAGCCAGGGCTCGGGGCCGCTTTAAACAACCTTGGGGTGGTGAATGAATACAGTGGAAATTATGAAGAGGGTTTGGAAGCACACCTACGGGCCCTTACCATATTCCGCAAATTGAACAATCAGGAAGCTGTGGGTTCCGTACTCAATTATATCGGCATTGTTTACCAGAGCCTTGGAGACTATGAGAAGGCCGTTGAGTATTGTTTGCAGGGTTTACGGATTCGGCAGGAGATTCAGGATCACCCGGGAATAGCCTATTCTCTTATTAATATGGGCAATATGTATCTTGCAACGGAACAGGTTCATACTGCGCTTGACTACTACCTTCAGAGCCTGGATTATGCGGAAGACAGAGCCTTGCCTTCGATCAATTATTCCAGATGGCAGCTCGGAAAAGCCTATACAAGGCTGAATCAATACGATTCAGCTACTTATTTTCTAAGGCAAAGTCTGGATAGAAACCCAAACGATTACGTTGCCCTTCAAATTTTGGGAGAAGTCCACCTGGAAAAAGGGGCGCATGAGGTTTCCCTTCAATACTTGTTAAAAAGCCTGTCACTGCTGGAACAGAAGAATCAAAGATCCCAATCATTTGTTCAAACGCTTCATCTGATTAGCAGGGCATACGCAGCGCAGAAGCAATTTACTGAAGCCTTATCTTATGCCTAACGAAGTCTTCTCCAATCCCGACAAATCAATACCCGAGAAGAAACCCTGGCTATTAACCAGACGCTGTCAGAGATTTACGCAGCCATGCAGGATTTTGATCGGGCCTTTCAACATCAACAAACCTACATCTCTTTAAAAGACTCGATCACTTCTGAAAAATACATGCAACGCCTGGCTGTACTGGAAGCCGAACTGGAGCTATCCGAAAAGCAAGCGCACATTGACGCTTTGACACAGGAACAACAACTCCAACAAGAAGCATTAAAGAGACAGGCAAACCTCCGTAATTTCATTCTTGCGGGCTTAGGCTTCACCTTATTGCTGGCGTTGGTCATGGTCAGAAATGTCAAACTGAAACACAGGGCAGAACATTTACAAAAAGTGCGGTTAGAGAGCGACCTAAAGTTAGAACGACTGGAAAAAGAGCAAAAGGAAGCAATTTTTCAGAGCCGCATGGCTGAACTGGAAATGACCGCGCTCCGGGCACAAATGAATCCTCATTTTATCTTCAACTGTCTCAATTCAATCAACCGGTATATTTTGAAGAACCAGACCGAGGAGGCTTCTGCCTATCTGACCAAATTTTCCCGGCTCATCCGGCTGATCCTGCAAAACTCACAGGCAAAAACCGTATCTCTCGAAAATGAACTGGAGGCGCTGCGTTTATATCTGGACATGGAAATTTCTCGATTTGAAGGACGTTTTGACTATCAGATAGCCATAGATCCTGCCTTAGAGGTTGAAGATATTGAAGTACCGCCACTGATCATCCAACCCTATGTGGAAAATGCCATCTGGCATGGTTTGATGCCCAAGGAAGACAAGGGACACGTCCGCGTAGAACTCCAACTGAAAAATGAAATGCTCCACTGCCAAATCACTGATGATGGGGTGGGACGCGGCATGGCAGCAGTGCTTAAAAACAAATCGGGGACAAAGGGTAAATCGTTGGGCATGCAGATAACCGCCCAGAGGCTGGAACTGATTAACTCCCTTCATGAAAAAGCCTCCACCGTGGAAATAAAAGATCTGGTTGACACCTACGGACAGCCCGGCGGCACCAGGGTACTGCTTAAAATCCCTGTACACGGTGTAGAGCCTGCCCAATAGGAAGTTCACTTATCCCGTTGGATCATGATCAAAACGATACTCCTTGATGATGAAGCCCACTGTCGGGAGTCGCTCTCCATCCAATTGGAGAAATACTGCCCGGAAGTGCAACTTTTAGCCCAGTGCAGTTCGGCTGAACAGGGATTGCGGGCCATAGCCCAATTCGATCCGGACCTGGTTTTTTTGGATGTTGAAATGCCTGTAATCAACGGCTTCGAGATGCTTCAGCAACTTCCGGAAATCCGGTTTGAAGTGATTTTTACCACTGGCTTTGACTTCTATGCAATACAGGCGATCCGGTTTAGCGCTTTGGATTACCTGCTTAAGCCTATTGACAAAGATGAACTCAGGAAAGCAGTGGCTAAGGTAGGGCAAAGGAAAAAACCTATGCTGGCCGAACAGCTTGACATCCTGATGAACAGGCTGGGGAACAAGCCAACGCCGCTACAAAAGATAGCCTTGCCTACTTTTGAAGGTTATGAGCTGGTGCCCATCAACAATATACTTTATTGCTGTGCGGAGAGTAATTACACCCGAATTATACTTAAAGAGACAGGAAAAATCCTGATTTCCCGTACCCTGAAAGAAATTGAGGAGTTATTGGAGGGGCAGGATTTTTTGAGAATACATCATTCCTATCTGATCAATCTAAAGGAAATTGTTCGTTATGTCCGGGGAGAAGGCGGCTATGTGATCATGAGTGATAACGCACCCATTGCCGTCTCGCGAAGCCGAAAAGGAGCCTTGCTTAAGATATTGCTGAACGGCCATTTTTAGGTTACTCATTGAAATTGTCCAACCGCTCACCGGTTCCTGTCTGTTGCTCATCGTGGATTGCCCCGCGCCAATCCCTGAGGTAGTTTTGGGTTAAGCAAGATATATCCACCTTCCTTGGAGAAGATTCTTAACCTAAACATCAAATTGACATGAAACGATCATCTATGTACGCCGGCAAATTGACAGTATGTTTATTGATGCTTTCCTTAATCGGTTTGCTATCCAGTTGTGAGCATTTAGAGGACCTGTTTGATCCGCCAAAAAAAGAACGCCAGGAGAGTGCGGATGTAGTTTATGCCTGGTATCAATTGATTGTTCGTATTCAGTTGCACCAAACCCCCTCAACGCCAGCCCCCATGAACTTTAGAAACTTTGGATATTTTGGCGTAGGCCTCTATGAATCGGTTCGTCCAGGCATAAAAGGAGCGAAGAGTTTGTCATCCCAGCTTTACCAGATGCCGGCGATGCCTGAGCCGGAAGAGGATGGCGGCTATGTATGGGCTGCAAGTGCCAATGCCGCACTGGCCAGTATGGTCAAGCAGTTTTTGGTGGGATTAAACGATGCGGATTTAGCGCGAATTGATTCAATGGAAAATGCCTATACAGAATTGTTTAGATCCAAGTTCTCGGATGCGGATTTAACCCGTTCCCAGGCATTTGGCCGGGACATTGCCAACTCCATTTATGAGTGGGCTGCAACCGACAACTTCAACCTGTCCAACCAGGGATATGTCCCACCAAAATTTCCAGGTTCCTGGGAACCCACCCCTCCCGCTTTTGCCAATCCGTTTGGGCCTTTTATAAAAGATACGCGGCCCTTTTTAGAGTTTAGCCTTACGGCAACCACCCCAGACATTCCTTTTTCTTATTCAGAAGAAGCCTCTTCCGAATTTTATCAAGCGGCAAAAGAGGTATATGATATCTCGGAATCGCTTACAGCTCAACAAAAAGCCATAGCTGACTCCTGGGCCGACATAGGTGGGGTAGGCGTAGGCCTTGCGGGTGGCGGTCGTATTATCTCTATTGTCACAGAAATATTGAAAAGCAAAAAAGAAAAACTCGGCCGGGCTGCGGAAATTTACGCCAAAACCGGTATCGCCCTTAAAGATGGGCTTTATTTGGCCTTTAAGGATAAATATACATACAACCTCATTCGGCCAGTGACTTACATTAACCAGCAAATAGATCCCGCATGGCTACCTTATTTAACTACGCCGCCTTACCCTGAATATCCATCCGGGCTTTCGGGAATTTACTCACCGGTGTTTCAGGTGCTGATCCGTCAATTCGGAGACATTCCGGTGGTTGACAAAGCGTATGCCTGGAGAGGGGTTGCACCCAAATATTATGACAATATTTCTGAAATGGACGAAGAGGCGGCGACATCCCGGGTTTACGGAGGTTTACACTACCAGTTTACCATGGACATTACCCGGGAAATGGGCGCCAAATTGGGCGACCAAGCGGCAAATCTTTCGTTGATTCCAAATAAGTAAGACCATCCTTCCTGGACAAAAAAGACTAAATCAGGACTGCCTCTGTTCTGATTTAGTTTTCGTTAGAGAGGCTATGGTTTCTTCAGTGATTTCCAACGTCCTCTGGATGTCCTCCCCCGTGTGGGCAAAAGAGATGCTGCCTTGTTTGATGGGTGAGGGAAAATGAAATATTCCCCGCTTGATCAGGCCCAGCCTGTATTCCCTGTCGAATGTAAAATCATGGTTTGACAGGATGTCGTGGTAATCCAGGGGAGCATGGTCCATGAAATAAACACAAAAGGCGGATGTCTCCCGGGCAATATAAAAAGGGAAGCCAAGACGGTTGAAGATGTCTTTCAGCCCCTCCTCCAACATAGCTCCCAATCGGTCTACATGTTCGTATACCCCGAACGCTTCGTCTGCGAGCTTCCTGATCGTAGCGATGGCCGCTGCATTGGTGAGGGGATGTGCATTATAGGTACCCGCAATTAAGACCCGTTTGTTGGGGTCTTCATGAACGAAGTAATCCATGAATTTCTTTTTTCCACCAATAGCCCCCATGGGATAACCGTTGGCTACCGCCTTGCCAAAGGTGCTTAGGTCCGGAGTTACCCCGCATATTTGCTGGTAGCCTCCCAAAGCATGGCGGAAACCCGTTTTTACCTCATCGAATATCAACAGGAAACCATGCTCATCCGCCAGCTTCCTCAATCCCTGCAAGTAACCCGCTACAGGCTTTACAATGCCGATATTTTGCAATATCGGCTCCAAGAGAATGCAGGCCACAGGATACCGTTTAAGAATATAGGATACCGCATCGAGATCATTAAAATTGACCACATGCACCAAAGACTTTTGCGATTCCGGAATACCCGCCGAGATGGCAGCAAATGGGTACTCCCCGGGGCTTACCCGGCCGCCAACCTGTCCCTCATCACTGATCACGTTGGCCGCCACGTCATTGTGCCAACCATTGTATCCACCCTGCATGATAATGATATGATCCCGTCCCGTGGCGGCCCGTGCAATTCTGATGGCATGGAAGGTTGCCTCCGAGCCCGTGCAGGTCAGTTGGATGCTTTCTACCCCGGGCACATACCGGCAAAATAATTCGGCCAGTACACCTTCATCCAGTGTGGGTCCGGCACCCATCAGCACCGGCTGGCTGTCCAGGGCATCCTTTACTGCTCCATTCACGTCGGGATCGTTGTGCCCCAGAAAGGCAGCGGCAAACCCTGCCTGGTAATCAATGTATTCATTGCCCTCAACATCCCATACCCGGCTTCCTTTGCCTTTGGCAAACGCAATGTTGGGGCTTGCTTTCCGGTTTAATGACACTACGCCACCTGGGATCCATTGCCCGTTGTGTTGGAGCAGCTCTTCCGATTTCGGCCAATTTTCCATGTTGAAATATTTAAGTCTTCGCTAATTCAAAAATCAAAATTGGGTATTTGCAGCCATTCCCCACCCTTTAAGGCGGATTCATGGGCAACAATGCCCGGGGCCGTGTAGGCGATGGCCTCGTAAATGTCCACCCTGGGTTTTCTTTCCCGCACTATGGCGTCTATAAATTCGTGGGTAATAAATGTATGGGAGCCGTCATGGCCACTGTTGTGCCGCAGGGGCTTGGGAAGCATGTCCGTTTCCCACCACATTGGCTGCTCATATTGTTCAAGAGACGCTTGCTTGAACAAAAATCCTCCATCGTCCCTTCCCAGTTCTTCGGAGGCATTTACCCTGATCTCCTCCAGTCCGTTGGGATCCCTGGCATACATGCTCATTTTGGTCCCATGCCATTCCCCCCTTTCCGTCCCCATCAACGCCCCCTTCCAGCAGACGGAAATCCTACTGGCATTTCCCCGGTCAGTTTTGAACAGGGCGGTCTCATTCCAGAAAGGGTTGTTGTAGGGATTGCCTTTCAGGGCGGGGCCGTCGTCTCCCCAGCCCAGGCAGCTAACCCTCGCGAGCCGTTCCCCCGTCACTGAAACATGATATGCCGTGCAATGCGTCGGGTACAACATGGGCGGAAGGCCGTGCCTCCACGTCGGTTTTCCCTCTTCAAAATACAATACCTCCAGGCCAGGATGATGGTATTCAGCTTCCACCCTGAAAATTTCCCCAAACTTTCCTTCCCGGTAATATTGCTGCGCGGAAATTACAATTTGATGAAAGGTGCTGGTCTCCGCCATCATATAGGTCAGTCCGGATTTTTTTACCGCATCCCTCAGCTTTTCACATTCTTCCAGGGTCATGGCGGCGGGAACGGCACAGAGCACATGCTTGCCTGCCTCCAGACTTGCCAGTACGTGGGCGGCATGATCAGGCGCCGGTGTGGCTAAAAAGACCGCTTCTACCTTTGGATCCCGGAGCAGCTTGTCCAGGGACTCATAACTTTTTGAACAATTGTAAACCTTCATCAGCCGTTCCCGGCGGTCCCGCCGCAGGTCGCTTACCGCTTCTACTACAGCATTGGGATGTTCATGAAAATAAAAGCTTGCCCCAAATCTTCCCCCCACGACACCCATTCTTATCTTCCGGTCGCTTTTGGGCACTCCGGCAAAGGCAAAACGCGGGTGAACCAGCAGGGAAGTACCCAAGATCCCTGTCATGGACAAAAATTTTCTGCGGTTAAGTTGATGTAAATCTTCTTCTTTCATCGTCCGTTTTATTTTGCGTCTAGTGGGGGATGCGCCAAGCGGCCACATTTTTTTTGTTCAAGAAACCGTTATGTCGGGGGAATATAGTAATTTTCCTTTATTTTAGATTCCTTTCCAACTATAAAGCAACATACGGATGAAACTCCTGCTGATTTTCCTGGTATTTATCTCTTCCCCGGTTTTCGCACAGTCCAGGCTTAACGCTGTCCTGGATGAAAAAGCCAGGGCTGTGGAACAAAAAGTGATAGAGTGGAGAAGGGACTTTCATCAATACCCTGAGCTGGGCAACGAGGAGGTAAGGACCTCCGGCATCATCGCTGCCCATTTAAAATCATTGGGCATGGAGGTGGAGGAAGGGGTAGCCTTGACGGGGGTAGTGGGTCTGCTAAAGGGAGGTCATCCAGGCCCAACGGTGGCTTTACGTGCGGATATGGATGGCTTGCCGGTTACCGAAAGAGGCGATTTGCCTTTTAAATCCGAAGTTAGAACAGAGTATAATGGTCAGGAAATAGGCGTGATGCACGCCTGCGGGCATGACTCCCACATGGCCATCCTGATGGGTGTTGCCGAGATTTTATCCCAGGTTAAGGATGACCTTCATGGAGACGTCAAGTTCATTTTTCAACCGGCGGAAGAGGGGGTGGAAGACCCCAATACCGGCACCTGGGGCGCTAAACAAATGGTGGAAGAAGGCGTCATGGAAGGTGTGGACGCAATCTTTGGCCTTCATATCAACTCCCAGACCCCGGTAGGGACCATCAAATACCGGCCAGGGCCCGCTATGGCCGCCGTGGACAACCTTAGGATTCAGGTGAAAGGAAGACAAGCCCACGGCGCCTATCCCTGGTCTTCGGTCGATCCCATTGTGACCGCCTCCCAGGTTGTCATGGGGCTGCAAACCATCGTGAGCCGTAGCGTAAACATTACCGAAATTCCCGCTATTGTCACCGTAGGTGCGATACACGGCGGGGTAAGACACAACATCATACCGGAGGAGGTAGAAATGGTAGGCACGATCAGGACCTACAGCGATGCGCAGCAGGCCCTGGTGCATCAACGGATCCGGGAAATAGCCAGCCATATTGCGGAAAGTGCGGGGGCCCAGGCCGAAGTGGAAATCAAAAAAACCTATCCCGTCACCTTCAATGACGCTTCCCTGACCGAAATGATGGTACCGACCTTGCAAAGGGTGAGTGGCGCGGGAAATCTTTCCGTGCATGACCCGATCACCGGGGCGGAAGATTTCAGTTTTTACCAGCGGGAAAAACCCGGGCTTTTCTTTTTCCTCGGGGCTATGCCAAAAGGCATGAAGCCTGAAGAAGCCCCGTCCCATCATACGCCCGACTTTTATCTAGACGAGAGCGGATTTGTGTTGGGGGTACGGGCACTGAGCCAGCTTGCCGTGGATTATATGACATTGGCAAAGAAAAATTAACAGGTACCCGAAATAAGTTGACGTTTTTCAGTGGTTATTAAGTTATTGACTTATTTGGTTATTTGACAGTCGGTATATGATCGGTAGGTTGTAGTTCCCGTACTCAGTACTCAATACCCAATACCAAATACCAAATACAAACTCTCACATTTGCCTTATGCCTGAAATAGGTTGACACAGTAGTTATTGGGTTATTGGTTTAACGGGTTATTGAGTTATTCTTGAAGTCACTCACGGTGTATGCACACCTTGTGCATCGTACGAAGTACTCAGTACTGAGTACCCGGTCCCAAGAGTCAGCTCGACACCGTTTTTAACCCAATTATCGACCCGATCAAGGTAGTGATAAAAAACAACCGCCAGAACGTGGCGGGTTCTTTAAACACGAAAATACCCACCAAGACGGTACCCACCGCGCCTATGCCCGTCCAGACGGCATATGCCGTGCCCAGGGGAAGGCTTTGGGTGGCCCGGATCAACAATATCATGCTTATGCTCAGGCAAAGCAAAAAACCGCCATACCACCAATAAACATCGTTTCCCGTGGCTACCCTTGCTTTTCCCAAACAGGAAGCAAAAGCGACCTCAAACAATCCCGCGATTATTAAAATTATCCAGTTCATTTTTTCAGATTTTCTGCAAAGATCAAAAATTGAAGCATAATAAAAATTGCGAAGGATAAAAAGATAGCGTATTGCTGAAAACATACAACGTTATCTATTCCACCTTTTGGTATGACTGTTAATCTCGGAAAATCACTAGCCAAGTTCTAAATTTTTTATCCCTGGAAATAAACGGTTTATTTAAAAATATCCGAAAGTTCAAAATCCAGTCCGCTGAGGAGCTTTGATTTTGCCCTTCCGCTGGTGGCCACAAACCAAAACAGCTCATACTTCCCCGAAACAGCCGTGGTAAATATCTCCAGGGTCTTGTTGGCAGGGTCGGCGATCCAATATTCTTTTACACCAAATTGTTCGTATTTTTCCTTCTTCGCATACCGGTCAATGTAGCTGTTGGAGGGGGAAATGACTTCTGCGACGAGGTCAGGGGCGCCCATGATCCCTTTTTCCTGGATGACAGAAGCTCTGGGAGCGGAAACAAAGACAAGATCCGGTTGATAAATATTTTCCCTGTCAAAATACGCATCAACCGGGGCAAAAAACAATTCCCCCACCTGCTGCCGGTTGACAAAGGCTATGAGGTTTTGGTAGAGCTGGCCGACAACGCGCTGATGGGAAACCAAAGGGGCTGGCGTCATGATCAATTCACCGTTTAAAATTTCACATTTTACATCTCCTTCCAACTGAAGATAATCCTCCTCTGTCCATTTTTTTGACCGGTCAATAATCAGCGTATCCATATCTTTGGCGAATGGTTGCTTAAAAATAGACATTTACCACGACAGGAACAATCAGCGCCCTGATTCAAGGTATAGAAATCAGCCTGGACCGCCCGAATATACCACTCCCGCCAGCTCCTTTAGGGGAAACCTCAGTTCCGTCCTTCCCATTACATATGGACCGATTTCATAGGCATTGTAGAGCAATACAAACTCATTGCCTTCATATCCCATGGTCGCCGGAAGAAAAAACGCCCCGTCATCCAGAAAAAACCGGCCGTCCTCCTCCAGCCGCGTACCAGGCTCCACCTGATGATGTTCCTTGAATTTTTCCCGGGCCAGTTCCAGCAGCCCCTCTCCATCGATCAGCAATTGTCCACGTTCCAATACCTCCCCGTCCCCTTTGAGATTCAGGTACGCCACCACGGTGTTGGGATGTGCGCCGCCAAGGTAGGAGAAGTTTTCAAACCGTATACTGATCAGGCTGTCGGACTGATGCGTTACCCGGGCGTTGGTTTCAAAAGTCCATTCCTGCATAACTTGGGGGTAATCATTTCTGAAAACCCTGTAATCTTTAAAAAAGGAGTCAATGGCCTCTTCCATCTCCCGGTATTGCTGGTCACCGCTTATCCACATGCGAAGGTGCTGGCCTTCCACTTGCCTGTTTAACAGGCCGGCAAGCCTGGTATCGCCCGCAAAAACCGGATAGATCAATTCCACCGTCGCGCAGCCCTCCCCCACGCATTCCTGAAAATTGTCCCTTTGCTCCCTATGGGCAGGCGGAAAAGATTCCGTGGTGGAAGGGCTGTGGCAGGCCAAAAGGAAACAAATTACCACCCAGGAAAAAAGCTTTGTCATTGGTTAAATGGTTATATTAAAAATTTCTTCCCAAATTTCAGGTGAGCAGGCAAACCGGGCTAAAGGCAGCGGCATATCCCCTTGACGTAAAAAGCAATGCAAATGTTGTCGGGCGAATATTAAAAGGCTCCAGACGGTACCCCATACGCTTTTTATACTTTTTCGGACCTTTTCCCATTTGAAGCAACTAACTTTCAGCACCCTGACAAAAAATATTATAAATTTATACAAGCAACTTTGCAAACCTAAACCCATCACTCCCATGAAAGGCTTTATTTTCCTCTGCCCGTTCTTCTTTATTCACCTCCATGCCCTGGCCCAGGACACCTCCGGGGAGGTTGCCTCCGACAGCATTATGATCACCATTATGCTAAAACACCACCAGGAAAAAAATATAGAAGAGCTCCGGGAAATCCGGGAAAAGAATGGGTTTACGGAACTCTTCCCCCCGCCCTCCGCAAAGGTTGTCTCCTGGTATGTGATGATGGGG
>DATGOS010000005.1:0-5871 GCA_035305725.1 Cyclobacteriaceae bacterium | reverse complement strand
CTGTCGAATCGGGGAACTGTCGAATCGTGGAATCGAGCCCGTTGATCGTGGCTGGAGGCAGGATATACAAAGGAAAGGGGAAAATCTCTATACCGCTTTCTTTTCTCTTACGCCGTATAAATTCTTTGCCGCCCTGACTATGCCCTCGATGTCATAGCCGCATTCCGCGTGCAGTTGATGAGGTTCGCCATGTTCAATAACGGCATCGGGAATCCCCAGCCGTTTTACCTGGGCCTGGTATCCCTGGTCGATCATCCATTCCAGCACGGCGCTGCCAAAGCCCCCCATCAGGCAACCATCCTCTACGGTGATTACCTTTTTGAACTTGCCGAAAATCTCGTGCAGCAGGGATGCGTCCAGCGGTTTTACAAACCGCATATCATAATGGGCAGGGTTCAGGCCTTCTTTTTCGAGGATGCCAGTGGCATCAACGGCATAATTTCCAATGTGGCCAATCGTCAATATCGCCACCTCCTCTCCTTCCCGGACGATTCTCCCCTGGCCAACAGGGATCTCCCGCATAGGCTTCCTCCAATCGGGACTAACGCCCTGTCCCCGCGGGTAGCGGATGGAATAGGGTCCATCGTGCCTGGTGGCAGAATACATCAGGTTGCGCAGTTCTTCTTCATTCATAGGCGCGGTCACCACCAGGTTGGGAAGGCAACGGAAAAAAGCCATATCGTACACGCCGTGGTGGGTGGGACCGTCGGCACCGACAATTCCCGCCCTGTCCAGACAAAAAACAACCGGTAAATTTTGTAGACAGACATCATGCACTACCTGGTCATAGGCCCTTTGCATAAAGGTGCTGTAGATGTTGCAAAAAGGCTTCAGGCCACGCGTGGCCAAACCCGCGGAAAAGGTCACGGCATGCTGCTCGGCGATTCCCACATCAAAAGCCCTGTCCGGCATGGCTTTCATCATGATATTCATGGAAGAGCCGGAGGGCATGGCAGGGGTGATCCCCATGATTCTCTCATCCTGCTCTGCAAGTTCCACCAAAGTATGGCCAAATACATCCTGGTATTTGGGGGCCTGGGGGGTATCGTAGGTTTTCTTGGCAATCACACCGGTAATTTTGTCAAATTTACCGGGAGCATGCCATTTCGTTTGATCCTTCTCGGCCAGCGGAAACCCTTTGCCCTTGACGGTGATGCAATGTAAGATCTTGGGGCCCGGGATGTTTTTCAAATCATCGAGGACTTCCACCAAATGGTTTACATCATGGCCGTCCACAGGTCCGAAATACCTTAGGTTTAGGGATTCAAACAGGTTGCTTTGTTTCAGCAAGGTTGACTTCACCACACCTTCCACCTTTGAAGCGAGGTCCTGGGCGCTAAATCCAAACTTGTTAAGCTTGCCCAACAAGTTCCAAACCTCATCCTTGACCTTATTATAGGTTTGTGAAGTGGTAATGTCGGTCAGGTATTCTTTGAGGGCGCCCACATTGGGATCAATGGACATGCAGTTGTCATTCAAAACGATCAGCAAATTGGTATTCGCCACCCCTGCATGGTTCATGGCTTCGAAGGCCATCCCCGCAGTCAGCGCACCGTCGCCTATGACGGCTACATGTTGTCTTGTGGAATCACCCTGATATTTTGAAGCAGCGGCCATACCCAAAGCGGCGGATATGGAAGTGCTTGAATGGCCTACGCCAAAAGTGTCAAACACGCTCTCGCTTCTTTTTGGGAATCCGGAAATCCCTTTATAAAGGCGGTTGGTGTGAAAAACACTTCTTCTTCCCGTCAGGATTTTATGTCCATAAGCCTGATGCCCCACGTCCCATACCAACTGGTCTTCCGGAGTGTTAAACACGTAATGAAGGGCAACCGTCAATTCCACCACGCCCAAACCGGCACCAAAGTGGCCTCCGAATACGGAAATATTGTCCACTAAAAACTGCCTCAATTCTTCGCTGATCTGTACCAGTTGGTCCTTGCTGAACTTTTTTAGATCGTCGGGGGTATCGATTTGGGCAAGTAATTTTCCGGGTTTTATTAACATTTTGTATCAGTCGGTAATTTTAAAAAGCTTCAAAAATGGCATTCAGTTTCCTTAAGCTACTACAGCAACATTTTCCATGCCGTTTTAATGTAGAAGGTTACTAAAGCAAAAGCTTTTTAATGTAATCAAATGAATATATTTTGGTGTGTTCAAATTCCATAAAATCCGTCAACGCCCTCGGGTCACCTTGGATGCTAACGAAATTTTCCTATTCATATAAAATTCATCACATAAGTAATATCTTTGAATCTATCAAAATGTAAAAGTAAGATAAATTTTATTGTATCCAGTGGGATTCGAAATCAAATTGCCTCTTTTTGAAGGACCTTTCGACTTGATGCTGTTCTTTATCGAGCGGGACGAACTGAATATTTATGACATTCCGATATCAAAAATCACGCGGGATTTTTTGGATTATCTGCACCAGCTAGAGCAAATGGAAATCGAGGTGGCCAGCGAATTTATTTTGATGGCAGCGACGCTGATGAAAATCAAATCCAAAATGCTGATCCCCAAACCGGAGCTGGATGAATTTGGAGAGGAAATTGATCCCAGGGAGGAACTTGTCCGTCATCTGCTGGAATACAAAAAGTACAAGTCGGTGATTTCCACACTCGCCAGCCTGGAAGAAGAACGTATGGCCAAGGTGGAAAGAGGCAACATAGTGACGGAACTGAAGGCCATGAGCAATGTCAACCAAGTCGAAGCCGAAATCCAGGACATGGACCTTTTTAAACTTCTAAATGTTTATGTCAAGGTAATGGCGAGGTATGAGAGTAAATCCCGCGAAACCAAGCATACGGTCATCACTCCCCCTTATACCATAGACCAACAAAAATCATTGATCCTCGACAGGCTGATGATAAAAGATAGGATTCCGTTTACTGATTTCATCCGGTTCAACCCCGACAGGATTTTTATTATTTATACTTTTTTGGCCCTTTTGGAATTGTTGCAGCTGTCCCGGGTTTCCATCAGTATCGGAGAGGGATTTAATAACTTTTGGGTGGAAAAAAAACAAGAACCAGAATCCCATGAAGTTAGATAATAAGGAGATTTTCAAAACCCTCAATCCAAATAAGATTTGGCTTCCGGTGCTTATCGGACTGGGTATTGTGTTCTACATGTTTTATTCCGATCCGGACATTAATGCCCGAACCTTAAGGGGTGTTTTTGACGCATCCACTGCTCCCGTGCTGCTTGCCATTCTGTTTGTATTGTTGAGAGATCTCGGTTATATCTACAGAATCAGGGAAATTACCGACAGGTACCTCAGCTGGTCCAGGGCGCTATATGTGATTGTGTTGTGGGAATTTGCCTCCGCGGTGACCCCATCGGTCGTAGGGGGCACAGCCGTGGCCGCCTTTATCATCCACAAAGAAGGAATAAAACTCGGGAGGGCATTGGCCTATGTCATGGTAACCGCCATTATGGACAACCTGTTTTTTGTAATTGCCGCCCCCATCATACTTTTCTTTGCGCAAGGGCATATTTTTCCGGAAACCCGGGTCCTGGAGCTGAGAATCGGTTCAAGCCTGGAATATCTTTTTTGGGTAAGTTATGGCTTGTATACTCTTTATTCCACCTTAATGGCTGCCGCGCTTTTTTACAGGCCCAGGGTATTCAAATGGATTCTGTTAAAGCTTTTCTCCATTAAATGGTTGAAAAAATGGAAATACAATGCCAATGAGTATGGGGATCAAATCATCGATGCTTCCAAAGAAATGAAAGGCAAAAGTGTCAAATACTGGTCCCTGATCATAGGCTCAACCATCTTTATCTGGTCCTCCAGATACCTGATGCTGAACGCGCTGATTTCCGCATTCTCGGCATTGACCTACTTTGAACACATCCTGGTTTTTGCCCGCCAGATTATTATGTGGATCGTGATGATGATCTCGCCTACTCCCGGAAGCAGCGGCACCGCGGAGTTCTTTTTCGCACAGTTTTTCTCCCAGTTTCTGGACGAATATACCTTCGTCACCAGCATACTATGGAGAATGTTATCGTTTTATCCATACCTCATCCTAGGGGCAATTTTCCTACCCAGGTGGGTCAGGCAAGTATTTTTTATCAGGAAGCAGCAGCAGGGTCAGTAAAATATAATGGTACGGTTGCCCATCACCAGCACCTTGTGGGATAGGTGGTACTTGATCGCTTTGGACAGCACCAGCTTTTCCACATCCTGCCCGATCTGCACCAGGTTCGCAACGGAATTATGGTGTCTGACCCTCGCCACGTCCTGCTCAATAATCGGTCCGGCATCAAGTTCTTCGGTGACATAATGGCCTGTAGCCCCAATGATTTTTACGCCCCTTTTATGGGCCGCGTGATAGGGCCTTGCGCCCACGAAGGCCGGAAGAAAAGAATGATGGATATTGATGATTTTGTGCCGGTACCGGGCTATGAAGTTCGGGCTGAGGATCTGCATATACCTTGCCAACACCACAAAATCAACGTCGTACTCCGCCAAAAGCGCCAGTTGCCGTTTTTCCTGTTCTTCCTTGTTTTGCGGCGTAATGGGCAAATAAAAAAAAGGAATTCCAAAGCCCTCCACCACCGGTTGCAGTGTCTCGTGGTTGGAAATGACAAGAGGTATCTCCACCTGAAATTCCCCTGAATAATGCCGGCTCAAAATATCAAAAAGGCAGTGGGAAAGTTTGGAAACAAAAATAGCCATCTTCGGCTTGGGTGTATCAAAGTGCAGCCTGAATTTCATGTTGAACCGGTCGCCCACCTGGGCGGAAAAAGTGGCGGAAATACTGTCCTTATCGATCGAAAAACCGCTTAGTTCCCACTTTGCCCGCATAAAAAAATGACCCGATTCTTCATCGATATGCTGGTCAATCTCAAGAATATTACCGTTGTATTGATGCAGAAATCCCGAAACAGCCGCAACTATTCCCTTTTGATCCCTGCATTGGATGATTAGAATGGCACTGTTTATCATGACAAAACTACCAAAAGTTTAAAAACATAAAAATACGCATTATTCCAGCAGTACGGAGATATCATCCTTGCTTAAACTCTTCATAAAGCTTTCTTCGGAACCGATAAGATCCCCAGCCAGCGCCAGTTTTTTGGCCTGGAGGGCAAGTATCTTCTCCTCTACCGTATCCCTGGTTATAAATTTATAAATAATCACCCTGTTTTCCTGACCGATCCGGTGCGCCCTGTCAATGGCCTGCGCCTCCACGGCGGGATTCCACCAGGGGTCGAGCAGGAATACATACTCTGCTGCAGTGAGGTTGAGCCCCACCCCTCCTGCCTTCAGGGAGATTAAAAAAACTTTAATGTTTTCATTTTGCTGAAATGACTCCACCTCGGCCTGCCGGTCCCTGGTCTGGCCATCCAGGTAGGCGAACGCTATTCCCTCTTCCTGAAGGAAGTTTTTGACAATCGCCAGATGTCTTACAAACTGGCTGAAAACCAAAATTTTGTGACCCTCACTGACCGTCGACCGAATCATGTAGGTAATATCTTCCAATTTCCCGGACTCTCCCTTATATTCCGGTTCAACCATCTTAGGATGGTTCGCAATCTGCCTAAGCTGGGTAAGCCCCCGGAGCAGGGTGAACCTTTGGCTTCCTACGCCACGTATATCCAGATTACTGACAATTTTGTCCCGATAATAGTTTCGCACCTTCTGGTAAGCCTCTTCCTGGTCGGCGGCCATGGTAGAATACTTGACCTGTACCAGCTTTTCGGGTAGATCTCCCGCTACCTGTGATTTCATTCTTCGGAGAATGAAAGGCTTGACCATAGCATGAAGCTTTGCGGCTTTGGCCTGGTCATTCTTCTTTTCTATGGGTTGCAAAAATTGCTTCTTAAAAAGCGCCGCGCTGCCCAACAAGCCCGGATTTA
>DATGOS010000004.1:0-2934 GCA_035305725.1 Cyclobacteriaceae bacterium | reverse complement strand
TTTGCGGTACTCCATTTGGGGGAACATCATCTGTACGGCGGGGTAAGGGAGTTCCTGGGCGATGAGCCGTTACGGCAACTGGAGGAAAAGGTAGTCCAGAGTTTTCAAAAAAGCGACATCCATGAGATTTTCAACCTGATGGACCGTTTCTTTGGCAACCACAATTATTCATTTTGGCACCTTTTCAAGGATGAACAGCGGCTTACCATGGATTTGGTGATGGAATCCGTGCGAAAAAACACTGAAGGTTTGATGAACAGAATGTACGAAGACAATTATCCCATCCTGCAGGTATTCAAAGAAATTAACCTGAATGTGCCGCAACAACTGAAAATCCCCGTAGACCTGGCGATGAACACAAAACTGACCAACCTGTTCAAGTCGGAAAAGACAAATGTTTCGGAGTTGAAGAACGTCCTGGATGCTGCGGAGCGAATCGATGTGGTGCTGGACCTTGTCACACTGAATTATCTTGCTGATGCCAAGGTAAGCGACCTGATGAAGCGGCTCTGCGAAACTCCGGAAGACGATCAATTAATTCAGGACACGCTGGAACTTGTCGGTTTAATTGAAGGAAGCCGCATCACCCCGGAATATTGGGAAGCGCAAAATTTTGCCTTTGCCACTAAGAAAAGAAAGGTTAATGACTTTACCATCGCCAGGGGTGATCACCCCACCGCAAATGGGGAAGAGGCATTTTCTGAATTGCTGAATAAGTTACAAATCACCGTATAGCATATGCAGGTACCCGTCTCTACTTATCGCGTGCAGTTGTCTCCCGCTTTTACCTTTGAAGCCCTGGAGCAAATTATAAATTACCTGGAAAAGTTCCACATCCAAACGGTTTACGCGGCCCCCTTTTTCCAAGCCAGGGAAGGAAGTATGCATGGCTATGACGTTATTGACCCCAAAAGGATCAATCCGGCAATAGGAGACCTGGAGGAGTTCCGGAAAATTTCCGCTAAGCTTAAATCGAAAGGCATGGGTTGGCTTCAGGACATTGTGCCAAACCACATGGCCTATCATCCGGCAAATTCCCGTATCTACAGCTTTTTAGTCCACGGCCCCCGCTCCCCCTATTACCGCTATTTTGACATCAATTGGGAGTACGCGGAATGGGAGGGGAGGATAATGGCCCCTTTTTTAGGGACTGGTCTGGGAAGTGCCTTAAGAAAAGGGGAATTTGAACTGGTTTTTAATGACAAGGGCTTCTCTTTTGAATATTTTGAGCATAAATACCCGGCCAGTGCGCCCTCCTATGCTTTCATATTAAAGCAGGGACCAGCGGCCTCTACTTCGCATTGGGCAGAAAAATTTGAATCCGCTCCGGAAAGTCCGGCAGCATGGGAGGAAATAAAAGAAGACCTTATTGAATCCGCCAAAGCCGACTCCAGTGTACAACGCGGGATTAAGGATGCTGTAACCTCCATCAATGCTTCTGAGCGCTTGATGCACCAACTTATGGACTTACAGTTTTTTCAGCCGGTTCCCTGGAAGATCTCTGAGAGGAAAATCAATTTCAGGCGTTTTTTTACCGTCAATGACCTGATCTGCCTGCGGATGGAAGACCAAAAGGTGTTTGAAGATTACCACACTTTTATCCTGCAGTTGTGCAGGGAAGGATTGATTACCGGATTGAGGATTGACCATGTTGATGGCTTGTTCGACCCCCAGGGATATCTGGAAGCACTCAGCCAGGCACTCGGGGATGATTTTTATATTGTTATAGAAAAAATCCTTGAATGGGATGAAAAACTCCCGACTTCTTGGCCCATACAGGGAACGAGTGGCTATGAATATTTAGCCGTAGTCAACAACCTGTTTACGGACACCCAAAGCGAACCTCGTTTTACAAAGGAATATCAACATTCGGGTCCTGAGCTGCCTAATTATGACCAACTGGTATATGACAAGAAACGCTTTATCCTTACCGAAAGGATGGGCGGCGAGCTTCAGAACCTCCTGGATCATCTGCATGTCCGGGATTTGCTTCCCGAGCAAGAAAATAACGGGAAAAGGGTAAAAGAGGCCTTTATCGCTTTTATGTCTGCATTTCCGGTGTATAGGATTTATCCGAAACGCTTTCCGCTGACAGACCCTGAGCAAAAAATTATTGACGAGGCGCATGAAAAAGCGAAGCGCATCCAACCGGATTTGGAACATGAACTGGCGCTTCTAAAGGAGCTCTTCAGCGGGCGGGCAGACAGGCCTGAGGAAGACATGCTTTATTTCGTGCAGCGTTGCCAGCAGTTCACCGGACCTTTGGCCGCAAAAGGCGTGGAGGACACGGCGTTTTACAATTTCAACCGGCTGATCTCGCATAATGAAGTGGGTGATTCGCCCGGGGTTTTTGGGATCACGGTGGGTGAATTTCATGAACTGATGAAGGAGCGGCAGGGAAACTTTCCGCTGGCCATCAGCGCCAGTGCCACCCATGATACCAAAAGAGGGGAGGATGCCAGGATGCGGATCAACGTGCTGAGCGGGATTCCGGAGGAATGGTTTCAAAAAGTAGCGGAATGGCGGTCCATCAACGAAACGGTCAAAAAAAGCAAATACATTCCGGACAGCAATGAAGAATACTTTGTCTACCAGACCCTGCTTGGAGCCATGCCCTTTGAGGGGCCGTCAGCCGATGACTTCGTAAAACGTACCAGGGAATATTTGCAGAAAGTGCTTCGCGAGGCAAAACTGCATTCTTCCTGGGCTGAACCGGATGAGGCGTATGAAAATGAAATGGCGGATTTTGTGGAAAACATTCTGAAAAACCCGGCGTTTCTGGCGTCATTCGATCCCTTCAGGTCGAAAGTGGCTTTTTATGGCGTGCTGAATTCGCTGGGCCAGAGCCTGGTTAAGGTAACGGCACCGGGGATTCCCGATATCTACCAGGGGACGGAACTCTGGGATTTGAGCTATGTCGACCCCGATAACCGC
>DATGOS010000003.1:0-5950 GCA_035305725.1 Cyclobacteriaceae bacterium | reverse complement strand
TATGAATCCCTGGAAGGCATCAACGAAAACGTCATACTGTCCAAAGAGCCCAGCGGGTATGGCCTGATCAACAGGGACGGGGATGTTATCCTGGATCCGGTCATTGATGAAATCACATACCTGGGAGACAACTACTTTTATGCACGGAACGGCAAAGAACATATATTGATCGAGGCCAAAACCAACAAAGCTGACATCCGGTATACCAGTTATCATGAAATCACCATTGAAGACGACGTGATTCTGGAATATATCCACGGCAAATTGCGGCGGGTCATGGAGCGCGACGGCATCCTGCTCGATGCCGTAGGGATGGTTTCCGTGCAAAAAACCGGACAAGAGCATTATGCCATCACGTTTAGGGACGGCAAATTGGGGTTGCTGGACAGGAACGGCTCCTGGGAGGTCAGCCCTGCAACAGGCATACAGCAATTGTTTCCCGGCAACCAGGGACTGAACGGGGCCTTGATAGACGGAAAATTTGGGTTTGTGGACCGGGCCGGCCAACTACGCATCCCTAACCGGTATGAACAAATAGGTAAATTTTCCGAGGGTCTGGCGGCCGTGAAAATCGGGAACAACTGGGGATACATCGACCAGAACGACAAAATTGCCATTCAGCCGAAATATACAGAGGCCGGAGAGTTTGTCAATGGCGTCGCTATCGTTAAGAAAGACGGAAAGGCCAATCTGATCAACAAGAATGGGGAGGAGTTACTTCTGGGGTATTATGAAAGAATAGCCCATACGGAGGACAGCTATTATTTGACGGAAAACAACGCCCTTTTCGGGCTTGTCAGTCCTATGGGCAAGGAAATCTCCATACCAAAATTTGATGAACTAAGAAGGGAAGGAGAGGATATGATTTTAATAAGGCGCGGCGAAAAGTACGGAGTAATGAAAGAAACCGGCGAATATTCCCTACCCATTTACTATTCAAACATCATCTTCGACTCCGGAAACGAGAAGATACTGGCGGAGGAGGAAATTTCCGTCCCGGTGTTGGTGGAAGAAGATTCCAGCAAAACCGGTTCAAAAAAGGGAGCTTGAGGCTCCCTTTAACTTTTGGTTATTTTTTATCTCCTTTGGATTTTTCCCCGGATTTACCCGTATCGGCATTGGCAATGGACTCCCGCATTTCCGTATCCGATTTTACATTCTCCATACGGTAGTAGTCCATGATCCCAAGATGGCCAGCCCGGAAGGCCTCCGAAAGTGCCATGGGAATTTCTGCCTCTGCTTCCGTCACCTTAGCTTTCATTTCCACGTTTCTGGCCTTCATCTCCTGTTCTAAAGCCACCGCCATGGCCCTTCTTTCCTCTGCCCTGGCCTCCGCGACTTTTAGATCAGCCGATGCCTGATCAATCTGCAGTTTGGCACCTATGTTTGCGCCCACGTCAATGTCTGCTATATCAATGGAAAGGATTTCAAAGGCAGTTCCTGAATCCAATCCCCGTTCCAGGACAAGCTTAGATATTCTGTCGGGGTTTTCAAGAACGACTTTGTGGTTGGTCGAAGAGCCTATGGAGGTAACAATTCCTTCCCCCACCCGCGCCAAAATGGTCTCCTCGCCGGCCCCTCCTACCAACTGCGCGATATTGGCCCTTACAGTTACCCTGGCTTTGGCGATTAGTTGTATGCCATCGGCAGCCACGGCAGCCACGCTGGGTGTATTGATTACTTTAGGATTTACTGATATCTGTACCGCTTCAAATACATCCCTTCCGGCAAGGTCTATGGCGGTAGCCTGTTTGAAGCTCAGGGTAATATTCGCCTTGTCCGCCGAAATTAAAGCCCGGATAACGGCTGGAACGTTCCCTCCTGCCAGATAATGTGTCTCCAGATCGTTGGTGGTCAGGTTCAGGCCTGCCTTTGTGGAGGTAATCAAGGAATTTACAATAATGCTGGGAGGCACCTTCCTGATTCTCATCCCCACCAGCTCCAGCAGGCCTACCTTTACATTGGAAAAAATGGCGGTCACCCATAAATTGACCGGTACAAAATAAAGGAAAACAAAAAGGAGGATCAGCCCTCCAAAGGCTATAAATAAAATGAACATCGAATTCGAATCTTCCATAATTTATTGTTTATTGATAATAATCCTGTTGTTTTCCAGTTTTTCAATATAAACCTCCGTACCGGGCGACAAAAAGCCTACCGCTGACTTGGCCTCATAAATCCGGTCACCGATTTCCACTTTTCCATAAGGTTTAAAGTCGGAAACAGTGACCCCTTTCTGCCCGACCTCCAGTCCCAGCAGCCGGTCATCAAAACTCCTGCTCGTCATCGTATCTTTTAAGGAGACATTTTTCCACACTCCCGCTCGAAAGCCGATAAAAATCAGCACGAAATTGGAAGACACGGCTATGATTAATACGATGATAGCAGTCTGGGGATCGAAAGCCTGAAAGGCGTAATAGATCCCCGCGCCCGTGGCAACGATACCCAGAACGCCCGCGACTGTAAATCCGGGAATAAAAAGCACCTCTACAAGGACAAGCGTCATCCCGAGAAGCAAAAGACTTATAAGAATAAACCAGGCCATCTACTTTTGCTGTAGTTAAAAACAAACGACTCGCTGAAAGTACTCAGTTTTTTCCTATTTTAAAAGCGTTTTATTCCAGGAAAGAGCAAGAGGTCCTTAAAACAGCTTTTTAATACGCCTTGGCAAAAATCACCCTTCCTTTGGAAGTTTTTCCCGTCAGCACGCAATGGCCTTCCTCCCCACGCCGTTCCAGCGGTATGCATCGGATGGTTGCCTTGGTCTGGGCTTTAATCTCCTCCTCGGTCTCCGGCGTGCCGTCCCAATGCGCGGAAATAAAACCTCCTTTTTCCTCCAACACCGTCTTGAACTCATCCCAGGAATTTACTTCAGTGGTCATTTCATTCCTAAAGTCCAATGCTTTTCGGTAAATGGAATGCTGTATCTCTTCCAGCAGCGAAGAAACCTTCTCCTCGATGGATAGGTCGTTCAAGTTCAAATTTTCCTTGGACAGCGTGTCGCGACGGAATATTTCCACGGTATTTTTCTCCAGATCCCGGGGACCTATGGCAATTCTCACCGGGACGCCCTTTAGCTCATATTCGGCAAACTTCCATCCGGGCTTAAAAGTATCGCGGTCATCAAACTTTACCGAAATTCCAATTGCCCTTAACTTGTTCATAATTTCTTTGGCTTTTTCGCTCACCGCATCCAGCTCCTCCTGGCTTTTGAAGATGGGAACCAGGACCACCTGAACTGGGGCTAATTTTGGCGGCAGTACCAATCCCCTGTCGTCGGAATGTGCCATGATCAGTGCGCCCATCAGGCGGGTACTTACTCCCCAGGAAGTACCCCAGACATACTCAAGCCCGCCTTCCGCATTGGCGAACTTAACATCAAAGGCTTTTGAAAAATTTTGCCCCAAAAAATGGGAGGTTCCTGCCTGCAGGGCTTTGCCGTCCTGCATCATGGCTTCAATGCAATAGGTATCTTCGGCACCCGCGAAGCGTTCGCTTTCTGTCTTTAATCCTTTGATCACCGGAAGTGCCATAAAATTTTCCGCAAACTCCGCATATATATCGAGCATTTGAAGGGTCTCGTCCATCGCCTGCTGCCTGGTCGCATGTGCGGTGTGCCCTTCCTGCCACAAAAATTCCGTCGTTCTCAAAAATAACCTGGTCCTCATCTCCCACCTGACCACATTGGCCCATTGGTTGACCAACAGCGGCAAGTCCCGGTGAGACTGTATCCAGTTCCTGTATGTGTTCCAGATGACCGTCTCTGAAGTCGGCCGCACAATAAGTTCTTCCTCCAGTTTTGCATCCGGGTCCACGATTACTTCTCTCCCGTCTTCTGAATTTTTGAGCCGATAGTGGGTCACTACGGCACATTCTTTTGCAAAGCCCTCGACGTGACTGGCTTCTTTCGACAAGTAGGACTTGGGAATGAAAATCGGAAAATAGGCGTTTTCATGACCGGTCTCCTTAAATCTTCTGTCCAGTTGAGCCTGCATTTTCTCCCAGATGGAATACCCATACGGTTTAATGATCATGCAGCCCTTCACCTCGGAGTTTTCCGCCAGATCCGCTCTTTTCACTAATTCATTGTACCACAACGAGTAATCCTCACTTCTTTTAGGTAATCCTTTGCTCATTATTTTTTTGTTGTATTAAAAAAAGTCTTTATATTCGAACTGATTTCACTTTAGCAAATATATGTCAAAAAACGATAACCCTCTAGCCGACAAGACGTATATAGTATTGGGATTTAAATAGAAAAAATCATATGAACAATTTAAAATCAATTTGGTATATTGGAGCTATTGGCTTTTTGGGATTGGCTTCCTGTAGCACCAATTACAGTGCTTTAAAAGGTGAGCCGGATAACCTTTATTTCATGGCTTCCGATGCTAAAGTAGCGACGGAGTTCGCTGTAAAAAACAACAATCCCGAGAGTTTTGAGTCATTAAAGCAAATAACCGCCGAAGAATATCAACAGGAAAACTTTTCTGCCAAAAACGTAAACCCGGAATATTTGGCTAAGTACAGGAACGATAATCCTGCCGCTGACGAAGGAACCGTTTATTTCGATGATTCCGAAGGAACTGCCGAAGGAAGGCAGGGAGACATCAACGTTTACAACGATTTTAGGGGAAACACAGGATCAGGATATAATTCCTGGAACATGAACCCCTGGATGATGAGCTCCATGTACAGTCCATGGGGTGGATTTTATGATCCTTTCTGGGGCCCGGGATTTGGTTTTCGACCTGGTTTGAGTCTGTCCCTGGGATTGGGCTTTGGCAGCAGGTATGGATTTGGGTACGGATCGCCCTGGAGTTATGGCTACCGCATGGGTGGATTTTATGATCCGTTTTATTCCCCCTACTATTCTCCGTATTATGGATACCGGGGCTTTTACAACAGGCCCATCATCGTGATTCCGGGAGGATCAGAAAATCAAAGGCAGATTGTAAGAGGAGCCCGTCCTTCCCGTGGATCCGCCCTGGCCAACAGTACCAGAAGGGTCGCGACACCGGCATCGTCCAGAGCAAATGCAAGGAGAGAGGCAGTGAGCAGAAATGCAGTCACTTCTACTCCGAGTTCGAGGGCAAGCCGTCAGAGTGATTTCAGCCGCTCCGAAAATGATTATTACAACGCTAACGCCCGGACAGCGAGATCAGCAACCCCGGTCAGGAGAAGTGTCAACTCTCCCGCGATGAGCAGGAGTGGAAGCACCTCCAGCAGGGACGCCTATTCGCCTTCCGTAAGAACAAACCGCTCACAGGCCCCGGCAAATGTCAGCAGAGGATCCGCTACGGACAGCAGATCCCGGTATGCCGCGCCAAGCAGGAGTTCGTCACCGTCTTATAACAGAAGTAGTTCACCGCGTGTCGAACGTTCAAGTACACCTACCAGAAGTACCTATTCGGCGCCGGCACGAACCAGAAGTTCTTCACCATCCTTTAGTGCGCCTAGCAGAAGCTCAGGCAGCAGTGGTGGTGCCATTAGATCTTCCGGAGGAAGTTCAAGAAGAGGGAATTAATTCCCTCTTTTTTTTATCTTTTTTTTGCCTTTCCCGTTAAATAAACAAACCTTATTTTTGGACGTGTTTCGGCCAGACATGGCCTGTAATTCCTTTTCCAAAGAGGGAGCCCAAGCCTTCCCGTCTTTAAGGAATGCGTCCTTTAACAGTAATCAGGAAAAAAATGATGAATACAACAGGAAAAATCATACTAGGGTTATCGGTGATCACCCTCTTTGCGATAAATGACGTTTTTGCACAGGGGGGGTATTTTGAGGATGCTTTGAGATATAGCCAGTACCGGTCCTCCGGATCAGCCAGGATAATGGGAATTGCCGGGACTCAGAATTCGTTGGGTGGCGACATCTCTAATATACACGCCAATCCCGCGGGCCTCGGTTTTTTTCAGCGGTCAGAATTCGGCTTTACCGGGTCATATGGAAA
>DATGOS010000002.1:0-2597 GCA_035305725.1 Cyclobacteriaceae bacterium | reverse complement strand
TTCCCGTGGGTACGATATTGATTTCGTTGCCTCCAAAGATCCGGTCAAAAGTGGGACTCAGGGTAATGGGAGGGATCAGTCCCCTGCCGCTTACGGCACTTTCCCCGTCCATACCCCTGGAGCGGTTTCTCCAGTATTCCTGCCTCATCCGGAGCTCCTGGATTTTGGAAAAATCATCAAAATCATAGGTGTAGCCGGGGCGTATTCCCGTAGAGTCGTTCTCATCCGTGATTCTGTACTGGAATGTGGTATCGATCTCCACTTCCACTTTTCTGTCCACCGGCGGTTGTGGCAAAAACGGGGACCGGTTTTGCAAAAAGGGATTTTGATTGGGATATAGGGGACTGGTACGAAGGTCATCCCAAAGTAAAAATGAAGGCAGGGTGCGTCTTTTGTTTAGGGTGTCAAGCCTGTTTGGCAGCGTGTCATTTTGTTGGGCTGACGCAGTCCCGGAAAGCGAAAAAAAACCGATGATCCACAACAGAACTATTGTAGAAGAAAAATTAAATGATTTACTTCCCCTTAAAGTAAATGACGGTGAAAAGTTCAAAACGATAAGATTAAGATGTCTTTAAAGATGCCTTAATTAATTCTTCCAATGAAATTTCAGGGCCTGATTTTTTCAATATGGAATCAATATTTTTCTCAGCCACTGTTTTCGTGAATCCCAATGTCACTAAGGCTTGTAACGCCTCTTGTTTTATCTTATTGTTTTTGTAGAGGAACCCGGTTTCTGTTTTTGATGCATCTAATATAGCTTCTTTTTTAATCTTGTCTTTAAGTTCTAAAACAATCCGCTGGGCGGTTTTTGATCCGATGCCTTTTACCTTTTGGATGGAGACATGATCTTCGTTGACGATAGCCTGTTCCAGCTCTTCCGGGTTTAGGGAAGACAAGATCATCAGGCCGGTATTGGGGCCTACGCCGGAGATGGAGATCAGGTCCAAAAACATTTTTTTCTCGCTCTCCTCTTTAAATCCGTAAAGGGTATGCGCATCGTCTTTAATACTCAAAAAAGTGAGGAGCATTACCTGCTCCTCATGCTTGATTTTTGAATAGGTATTCAGCGAAATTTTCACCTCGTATCCGATTCCGTGGATGTCAACGATTACAACGGTGGGGTCTTTTACCACCAGTTTCCCCTGAAGATAGGCGATCATATTTGGTTTGGGCTTTGGGCGTCTACCACGGCAATCGCCACCATGTTTACGATCTCCCTCACCGAACTCCCCAACTGCAGCACATGTACGGGCTTGTTCATGCCCATGAGTATGGGGCCTATAGCTTCGGCATTTCCGACTTCCGACAGGATTTTGTAGGCAATGTTTCCTGAAGCAAGGTCCGGGAAAATCAAAGTATTGGCTTTTTTGTTGGCAAGGGCGCTGAAGGGATAATTTTCTTTTTGGATCTTTTCGTCCAGCGCCACGTTGGCCTGCATTTCTCCTTCAATCACCAGGTGGGGGAATTTTACTTTTGCTTTTTCGGTGGCTTCGGCGGTTTTTGTCGGCACGTCGCCTTTGGCTGAACCGAAGTTGGAATAGGACAGCACCGCTATTCTCGGTTCGATATCGAAAAAGCTCACCCCCTGGGCTGTGAGACCGATGATTTCCACCAACTGGTCCGCAGTCGGGCTGACATTTACGGTGGTATCGGCAAAGAAAAACGGTCCCTTGTCCGAATTCATGATGTACATCCCCGCAACCCTGTCCACGCTTTCATTGACGCCGATGACATGCAGGGCGGGCAATATGGTTTTGGGATAATCCTTGGTAAGACCGGAGATCAAGGCATCGGCATCCCCTGACTGCACCATCATGGCACCAAAATAGTTCCTGTCGCGCATCAGCTTTTTCGCCTCATAAGGCGTCATTCCCTTCCGCTTCCTTTTCTCATAAAGCGCCTTTCCATACAGCTCCAGTTTCTCCTCTTCTTCATAAGGGTCGATGATCGTGGCTTCGTGCAGGTCCAGCAGATTTTCCTCCATAAGTTTAAGGATGGCTTTTCTGTTGCCTAAAAGTATGGGAATTCCTATTTTTTCATCCTGGATGATCTGGGCGGCCTTCAATATTTTTCTGTTGTCCGCTTCTGCGAATACTACCCGTTTAGGGTTCTTTTTTGCTCTGGCAATTACCCTGGACATCAGCCGTTGGTCTATGCCAATCCTTTCCTTTAGGTCCAGTTCATAAGCATCCCAGTCCGTTATTTCGCTTTTGGCAACTCCTGATTCCATGGCCGCCTTGGCCACGGCGGGAGCAATGGAGGTGATCAGCCGGGGATCCAGGGGTTTTGGGATTAAATAATGTCTGCCAAAGCTAATTTTGGTGTCCCCATATGCTTTGTTCACAATGTCGGGAACAGGCTCCTTCGCCAGGCGGGCGATGGCCCGGGCGGCCGCCAGCTTCATTTCTTCATTGATGGCGGTAGCCCTGACGTCCAGGGCCCCCCGGAAGATATAGGGAAATCCGATGACGTTGTTGACCTGATTGGGATAATCCGATCTTCCGGTAGCCATGATGACATCCTCCCGGGCGGCGGTGGCATCCTCGTAACTTATTTCAGGGTCGGGATTGGCCAATGCGAATACCACGGGATCTTCG
>DATGOS010000001.1:0-3075 GCA_035305725.1 Cyclobacteriaceae bacterium | reverse complement strand
TCAGGACGGTGAGGAAGGCCTGGAGAGGATTGAAAATGAGGAGTTTGATCTGGTACTATGCGATGTCAAAATGCCCAAAATGGACGGCATAGAGGTGTTGGACAAGGTAAGTACTCTGGAACGCAAGCCCCAATTCATTATGATCTCAGCCCACGGATCCATTGAAACCGCCGTGGAGGCCACCAAAAAGGGAGCCTTTGATTTTATCCCCAAGCCTCCGGATCTGAACAGGCTGCTGCTGACCGTACGAAACGCCCTGGAAAAGAACAACCTCCTGACGGAAACCACTGTTTTAAAAAAGAGGCTTTCAAAAAAACTCGATATGGTGGGAGAGTCCCAGGCGCTTCAACTAGTCAAAGAAACCATAGAAAAGGTGGCGCCGACGGACGCACGGGTATTGATCACCGGCGCCAACGGTACGGGCAAGGAGCTGGTAGCGCATTGGATCCATCTGAAAAGCCACCGGGCCAATGCGCCCTTCGTGGCCGTCAATTGCGCCGCCATCCCTTCGGAGCTTATAGAAAGTGAACTGTTCGGTCATGAAAAGGGCTCCTTTACTTCCGCCATAAAACAACATACAGGCAAATTTGAACAGGCTTCCGGGGGAACCCTATTTTTGGATGAAATCGGTGACATGAGCCTCCCTGCCCAGGCCAAAGTCCTCCGCGCCCTGCAGGAACATAAGGTGACCCGCGTGGGTGGGGACAAATCATTTAAAGTGGATGTCCGGGTTTTGGCAGCGACCAACAAAGACCTTAAAAAAGAAATTGAAAACGGCCGGTTCCGGGAAGACCTATACCATAGAATTAGCGTGATCATCATTCCGGTGCCTTCCTTAAAAGACCGGATAGAGGACATCCCATTGTTGGTGGAACGGTTTCTTCAGGACCTTGCCAAAGAATACGGCACGGCGAAAAAGAAAATCGATAAAGACGCAGTGGAAAAGCTGAAGGAAATGCCCTGGACAGGGAACATCCGCGAATTAAGAAATGTAGTGGAAAGGCTTATGATCCTCGGTGACAAGCGGATTTCCCTGGAAGACATCAAAAAATACGCTTACTACTAGTCCCGGACTGTCAGCCCTTAACTTCGGTGGCGTCCATCGCTTTCGCATAGGCTGGACATGGTTTGCTGGATGCGCAGGCTCCCAAGGCAAAGAGTGCGCTTGCGGCTACTATGACGGCTAATCTTCTCATACTCATTCTACTTTTTCTATTCAAAGATGTTTATTTCTAGAAGAATTACAAAATTAATTGACCATTAAATTGCAACCCCTCACTTCACTGTTGTCGAATCTGCCAAGGATTTCAAGGTAACCTTCCCGGTCAAATCTTCCCAGATCCTGCGTTTCAATAAAAGCACAGGAATGAAAGTTGGCCAGGTCAATGACATTCACGCCGCCCTGGGACCGGTTGGTGAATGAAAAGGGATCGTGTGGATCCCTTAAAAACACCCTCAGACTCGCCGGTAACTTATATTTTCCCTGGCCTTTGGAATAGGCTTGGGACATCAACTCCGTCATCCCATATTCCGAGTGAATCGCCTCCTGCCCCAACTTCTCACAAAGTATCCCGTGCACTTCTTCCCGGATCATTTCCTTCCTCCTGCCTTTCATCCCTCCGGTTTCCATGACGGTGAGATTGTTCAGGAAGGGCGGATCTTTTTCGGCCAAATCCAAAAGCGCAAAAGTTATACCAAAGAGCAGGACCTGTCTGTTACTGTCCCGCAACTCAGCCATCTTATTGATCAGGTCGCGGTGGTTGTACAGATAAAATCCCGAGTGGACGGAGGCGGAAGCCGAGATAAAGTCATCCATCATCGCGACCAGAGAACTTCCTTTCCTTTCCAGATAAGAGGGTAAAAGGGCAAGAATATGGTAGTTGCTGAGGGGTCCATATTCCTTTTCAAAGATCATCCTGGCGTGCTTTAGATAAAACGTCTGGGACCAGATATAGTGTTTGCTGGTCACCGCCCCGGTGGTGCCACTGCTTGAATAAAAATCGGAATAATCTCCGGCGTTTCCGGTTACTACCGCTTTTGATTTGAAAAATTCAACGGGCAAAAAAGGGATATCCTCGACGGCGTTGATTTCCCTGACATTAAGGTTTCTCGCCTGAATAAATTCCTGATACACCTTGTTGTGGTTTGCCTGGAAATGAAAAAGTTCAAGGGCCAGGCTGTCGAAATCATAGCCGCCGGGATCAAGTAGTTTTGATGAAAAACTTTTGAAATAATCCATCGTTTTAATAGTTTATAGCCAATTTTCGCCAACTTTATAAAATCAATAATTATTGTAAATTTACAGGATCGTAATGAAGGGAAAAAGTCATATATTCAGGTTGATGGTTTTTGTTGGGATTACCTACGGTTGTATTTCCCCGCCGGATGATTTTCCGTCAGTACCCAGTATTGGGTTCAACAATGTTGAGTATATTGAAACCAGCAACGCGGACTCCTTGATTGTATCAGTGGATTTTAAGGATGGGGAAGGGGATCTGGGATTAAACCCGAGGGAAATTAACCCGCCATTTCATCCTTTGGATTATCCTACCGATGCGGAAGGAAACCTGATCACTTATGGCAACCGCCCACCGGATGCACCCAGCTTCAACAACCGTGATTGGAGAATAAACCCCCTGATTAATAATGTGGAGGTGAAGGATACGATATGGGTAAAGGTAAATCCCAACCAATACAACATATTTATAAAGTTCTTTATCAAACGCGGCGGAAACTATACCGAGTATGACTTTTCCGGACCGCCGTTTTACTCGACTTTTAATGGGCGGTTTCCCAGGATCTTGGATGAGGAGCGCGAAAGGGCCATAGAAGGAACCATCCGGTATTCCATGCTCTCCCTGGGCTGGAATTCGATTTTCAGAAATGATACAGTTAAAATCGAGGTGCAGATCCAGGACAGGGCTTTAAATAAAAGCAATATCGTATCCTCCCCCGATTTTACCCTTTCACAAATCAGCAGGTAAAAATCCGATACGCAAGCACCGGGTAGATACCGGCCGTTGACTGGCGGACCTCCACTAATAGATGGGAGGAAAGCTTTTTGGATCTGCCTCA